>JBEBDP010000105.1:0-3221 GCA_041156925.1 Bacteroidota bacterium
ATAAATCAGGCGAGCTCTGTCAGAAATATGGCATGAAATTCGGTTATCACAACCATGATTTTGAATTCAGTGAAAAATTAGGAGATAGAACATTGTTTGATATCATTCTTGGCGAAACAGATCCTAAGCTAGTTATGCAGCAATTGGATATTGGCAATATGATCAATGGTGGAGCAAAAGCACTTGATATCATGCAGAAATATCCTGGACGCTTTGAATCTATGCACGTGAAGGCTGAAATTGAATCCAAGGCTGGACACGAAAAATACGAATCCACTATTTTGAATGTGGGTATTGTTCCTGTTAAAGAAATCATTGATTTGGGTAGAAAATGGGGAACAAAACATTTCATCATCGAACAAGAATCCTACCAAGGTAAGGCGCCATTGGATTGTGTGCGTGAGGATTTGGAGATCATGAAAAAATGGGGTTACAAATAACCAACCATAATTAAGCCCCGAAAATTTCGGGGCTTTTCTTTTTAATCTTGTCCCATCCAAAAAGCACCACCACTACTCGCTCTCTTCGCACCAGTCACCGAACTGAAAACAGTCTCCTCTTCTCTCCATCTCAATACACCTAACAAAGCCATTATCATTGCTTCTTTGTACTCAATAATTTCATTTTCTGGTAGTGCAATTTCAACACCAAAAGGAAGAAGATGCTGACTGATTCTTGAAATCAAATATGTATTGTAGGCTCCACCGCCAGTCACCAACATCTTAAATTGACCATTAGGCAGTGAACGCTTTGTCATTACTTTTTCTATAGCAAGTGCTACTTGAATAGCAATATGTTCTGTATAGGTTGCCATTAAATCTTCCGTATTTAATCCACTTGCTATAAGCATTGGATAAATGACGTCGGTTCCAAATTCATTGGCCAAAGATTTGGGATAATCTTTTTGATAGTAATCGTACTGATTTAATTGCTCAAGTAAATCTTCATTAATCCTTCCTGCAGCTGCAAGGGCACCATCCTGATCAAAGGGAACATGCTTTTGTTGTGCCAATTGGTTGAGGACTCTGTTAGCGGGACAAACATCAAACGCATCATAGCACTGCTCGCCTTTAAAAGAAAGATTAGAGATACCTCCAATATTTAAGAAAAAACCAAACTCAGGGAACAACAACTGTTCTCCCATGGGAACTATTGGTGCTCCTTGACCACCTAAAGCCACATCCAACGATCTTAGATCGGAAACAACTGGCAAAGAAGTCTCAGCTGCTATAGCTGCACCATTTCCAATCTGAACAGAATATTTACCAGGCAAATGAAACAAAGTATGCCCATGAGAAGCAATCAAGCCCACTTTGTAATCCAATTCCTTTTCTTGAATAAACCGATTGATTTGACTACCTATATAATGTCCATACTCAGCATCTAATGCAACAAAATCAATCGCTTTTAAATCACGCCCTGTTTTTAATCGATTTTCCCATTGCTCGTCATATGCATAACAATTAGATGCCACAATATTAAATGTCCATTTCCCACCTTTTTCTTCAAATTCTACATAAGCGAGGTCCAATCCATCTAGAGAACTACCACTCATGACACCTATCACGCGATATAACATAGATTATCTTTAAATTTGTTCAATACCCGAAATTAAGCATTGTATGGTCATAAACTTAAGCGAAAAGCATTCTCTAGTCAGCAATTGGATTTCAGAAATGCGAGATGTTGCTGTGCAAGGCGACAAAATGCGCTTCAGGAGAAATATTGAAAGAATTGGTGAGGTAATTGCATATGAAATCAGTAAGTCACTTCCCTGGAAAGAAGTTGATATTACCACTCCCCTTGGAATATCCAAGTCAAAAGTACTTGAACACCAGCCAGTATTGGCAACCATTTTAAGAGCAGGACTCCCTTTGCATATTGGCATGTTGAATTATTTTGATAAGGCAGATAATGCCTTTATTGCTGCATACAGAAAGCATCACCGTGATGGAAGTTTTGAAATCAGTCTAGAGTACTTGGCCTCGCCTTCACTAGAAGATAGAACCTTGATTTTATGTGACCCCATGTTGGCTACAGGTGCATCACTGGTTAAAACCATAGAACATTTAAGAAGGGAAGGGAAAACAAAAGAGATTCATGTTGCCTGTGTTATAGCCTGTACAGAGGGTATTGATTTTTTAAGAAGACATGAACCGCATGTTAAGATATGGTGTGGGGACATAGATGATGAGCTTACTGCAAAGGGATACATTGTACCTGGACTAGGAGATGCTGGTGATTTGGCTTATGGTGATAAATCACAAGCCTAAATAGATCAAAAGTATTTTATAGCGAACGGCACCAAGAATAATCCTGAAAGAATAATCAAGATAATACTGATCAGGTTCATGATCAGTCCAGCTTTCATCATTTCACTTAGCTTTAAATGCCCTGTTGAAAATACAATAGCATTGGGAGGTGTTCCCATCGGCATCATTGATGCACAACTCGCTGCAAGCGTCATTGGTATTCCAAGCATATAAGGGTCAACCCCTGTAGCCGTTGCTATACCCGTTACAACTGGTGCAAATACAATTACCTGTGCAACATTGCTCATCACTTCACTGATGAACAAGGATATAATGGTGATAGCAATTACCAAAAATACCACTGAGCTTCCTGAAAAACCTGATAACCAAACACCAAGCATTTTAATAAGTCCGGCTTTCTCCAATGCAGCCGCCAAGGTTATACCACCACCAAACAACAACAAAATACCCCATGCCATTTTTGTAGTATCAGACCAAACCAAAATTCTTTCATTTTGCTTTACACCTTTACCAGCTGGTACCACAAACATGAGTAAACCTCCAAAAACAGCAATCATGTTATCATCCAATTTTACAATACCCAATTGATTGATTAGATCTCTAAAGATCCATAGCAATGCTGTTGTAATAAAAATATACAAGACCCTTTTTTCTGGAACAGTCATCGGGCCAAGAGTTTTCAACTCATTTTTGATGAGTAATCGCATTTCATCGTTAGAGTCAATATTGCTGGGAAATAACTTGATTAAAACTATATACAGCGAAAAGAGCAGTAGCAACGAAACAGGTAGTCCCACCAACACCCAGGCCGAAAAGGATATTTCATTATTCAATTGCTTGCTGATATAAGAAACGTAAGCAACATTGGGTGGTGTACCAATAATTGTTGCTATACCTCCAAAATTGGAAGCATATGCAATAGCCAACATCATGGATACCGCAAAATGC
>JBEBDP010000106.1:0-3153 GCA_041156925.1 Bacteroidota bacterium
GAAGGCTCTGGTATGGATCTTTTTCAAATTGAGCATCTGTTAATCCGCCTGGCTGCTGACTCAAATAATTGAAATGAGTTATTTCAAGTCCAATTTTAAGTTTAGTATTTACTTTCCATGAGACCGAACCATAACCAGTATTCACTTTGAAACCACTGTTTGCTCTGAAGCCATCACCACGTCTATGGTCCCAAAACGCATAATAATGTGTTTTACCTGTCTCTCCTCCAATAGCATTATAAGAGTTGAACAAGCCGAAACTACCAGCCGTTTGTTGTGATTCGTACTGAAAAGGTTTGTTGATATCACTACCATCTTTCATGATGAAATTCACCATCCCACCAAATTGCGGTCCGTATTGCAAACTCGCTGCTCCACGCAAGACCTGAATGCGTTGAACGGAGTTGAGTTGCGGAGTATAATAGGCTTCTGGATAACCGAATGGGTCGCTGCTGATATCATATCCATTTTGACGGGTATTGAATTCCCAGCTGCGGTTTGGACTTAATCCGCGTGCAGCAATCCCAATTTGGATACCACTAGGATCACTTTCCCATATCTGAATTCCAGGTACCTTGGCCATTACCTGGCGCATGGTATTGGTAACAACATTGCCTTGTATGTTGTCCATCATGATCAGCGCATTTTTCTTTCCAGCATTGATGGTAGTCCCTACTATTTCTGGTAGAAAATGAATATCTGCTTTTGTGTTGCGGCCCACCAATTTAATATCGGGAAGGTATTGTGTGTGCAAGAGTCCGCTGTCTGGGGCTGCCTTGCTTGGTTTTTCTTGGCCTAAAAGATAAAGTCCTGATAAACAAATAAATATTAATAAAATGGTCCGCTTCATAATCATCATTCAATTCCGGTGCGAAATTGAAATGTTTTGATGCTTAGAGATTACGAAATCGGAAAAAGCGATTATCGAAATGCGGAAAAATAGTTGTTGTTTCTATATAATTACTTGTAGCGCCCCGGGTTGTATAGAGATGAATACATCTTCTTTCTTGGTTGTCAGGCTTTCTCCATCTATATGAAAGAATTGATTTGCTTTCATTTTTATAGATGCGATATTCATTCTGGTTATTGCTACATCAGACGACTGGTGTATATTTTTTAAGAATAGCCTCAAGGCAATGATGGCCAATTTAGGTTTACTTACATGCTTGATCTTGATTATTTCAAATTGACCATCTTGGATATCTGCATTTGGGGAGATATATGCATTGTTTCCATATTGGTTGGCATTTGAAATGGTCAGCAAGAAAAGTTTCTCTGAAGGTTCATCATTGATACTTATTTCAATTGGCTTGTAACGCATCAAGGAAATAATAACAGCTATGATATAGTTGAGTAATCCCCTTTTTTTTCTTTTGTCAAAAACATCAGCTACAAATGCATCAAATCCAAAACCCGAGGTACAAACAAATGTTTTTTCATCAATACGACAAACATCTATTTTGATTGGCTTACCACTAATTGATTTTCTAAATGCAGCTTCTGTATTTAAAGGAATATTCAAATGACGTGCAAGTCCATTACCTGAACCCATGGGAATTATTCCTAAAGGAATATCGGTACCGCTCAATAAAGAAGCCACCTTATTAATAGTACCATCTCCGCCAATTGCAATAACCCTTTTTGCTCCGAGTGAAATAGCTTTTTGGGTTAATGTTATTTCATCATCTTTTTGCATTGTTTCCAATACGATATTTTCAGGATCCTTTTGAATTAAATCGAGTAATCGCCTCTTTTTTGTTTGGCCATAACTGCCCGAAATGGGATTGAAAATAAAGTAATTCATCTGCTACAAAGGTATCTGATTAGTGCTTTATATTTTAGCGGAGCTAAAAAAACTATTGCCCTAAGTTTATATTTTAAGCTAACTTAACTTTGCAGACCAATCAACTATCATGGTTTTTGTTTGGGCTAAATAAATTGCTTGTGTCATTTAAAAATTTTATTCATTTTTTCTTAAGCCTAACTTTCATTTGGTTATTTGTATTTTTTATTGATCGTTTGATTACACTTGGTTATTTTTTTGATAAGATACCAACACCCTCACTTAGTGGAATCTTGGAATTGTTCTTGCATGCTTTTCGCCTTGATTTATCAACTGCTTCCTACCTGATTGCTCTTCCGCTTCTATTATTAACAATATTGTCCATTTTAAATAAACAGAATCATTTACATAGATTTTTACAATTTTATCAGCCGGTTTTTATTTTTTTATTTTTCCTTGTGGGTTGGTCAAATTTGAATTTATACAGGGAGTGGGGAGTGAAGTTGAATTATAAAGCCCTCATGATTTTTGTTCAATTTCCATACGAAGTAGCTATATCTGGAATCACATCAAGCCTTTTGCTTCCATCACTGTTGTATATAGTTGCTTTAATTGTTGTTATCAAATTCAATAATATAATTCTAAGTAAAATAAGGTATGATCGCTACGATGGCGGTATTGCAGTAAAATCAGTAATTGCTGTATTTATGTTGGGGATAAACTTTTTGTGTATTAGAGGTGGCTGGCAATTGACTCCCATTAATTTGAGTATGGCACAGTATTCAAATATGCCTATCTATAATCATCTTTCCTCGAATACGCTTTGGGGGTTTGGGCAAAACGCTTTATTTGAAGTACAGCCTGCAAAATCGGCTTATAATTATTTCTCCAAAGCACAAGTAGATTCAATACTGGAACAACCTAATGAAGTAGATTCATCAATTAAAGTTTTAAAACCAAGCATACAGAATCCTAATGTTGTTTTAATCATATTAGAGAGTTTTACTGCTGATGTAGTTGAAAGTTTGGGAGGGGAAAAAGGGATAACTCCAAATATTGAAAATATTATTAAGAGTGGCATCTTGTTTACTAATGTTTATGCTTCTGGAGAGCGGACAGATAAGGGTATGGTAGCTATACTAAGTTCTTTTCCTGCTCAAGCAACAAAAAGTATTATCAAGGAAAATGAAAAGCAGGGCAAGCTTCCTTCTTTGTCGCAGCAGTTCAAGCAACACAATTATAAAACATCATTTTATTACGGTGGTGAGAGTGAATTTTTTGGTTTGAAGTCCTTTCTTTTAGCACATAGCTATGATCAAATAGTCGACAAAAATAATTTTCAGCAGAAAGACTTCAATTCCAAATGGGGT
>JBEBDP010000107.1:0-2553 GCA_041156925.1 Bacteroidota bacterium
GAAAGTTTTAGTTCTTCAAACTCTTGCACACTACCTGAATGTAATAATTCACGCCAGTGCAGTGCTTCCTGAATGGGGTTGAAGGTGTAGACCGCTTGAACACTTGGTGTTTTTGATCTGATTGATTGTACTTTGTCGTATAATTCTTGATCGCTGACAAAAACTAATTTGATAGATGCATCATTCAAGATGAACTCTAACTCATTTACACTGATGGTAGGATAAATGGGAGTTAATACAGCACCTGTTTGTTGAACAGCCAAATCAAGAATGAGCCATTCTGGACGGTTATTACTTAATACAGCAACTTTATCTCTTCCCTCAATGCTTCCATCTTGGTAACCAATACCTGCTTTGAGCAGTCCCATGCTCATGCTATCTGCTAGCTCTTTGATTTCTTGTGTGCTGTATTTTCTCCAAACACCATTTTCTTTAGCAGCAAGCATATCTTCCTGAGGGAAATTTTCTAATTGCCAGTCCAGGAAATCAAATAATCTTGTAGGAGTCATGGTAAGCAGTTTTCGTTGTTTTCAAGATAGTAAAAATTATGATTTACAAATCATAATGATTACCTCATCAGTATGGTTGGCATATCTTTTTTCAACAGGTGCTTGTAAATGAACATGTTATTTTCATTTGTTGAATGTGCATTCTGGTTGCCACCCCATCCATGTCTGCCACCTGGATAGACCATGAATTCAAAATGCTTTTTTGAATCCTGTAATTTTTTCACCAATTGAAGGCTGTTTTGCATATGTACATTGTCATCCATTGTGCCATGATAAATCCTCAATAATCCTTTGTATTTATCGGTGTAGGTCATAACAGCACCTGCTTGATAGCCTTCAGGATTTTCAGCAGGGGTGTCCATGAATCTTTCCGTATAATGAGAGTCGTATAATTTCCAATCGGTTACACTTCCTCCAGCAAGACCATGTGTAAAATAGTCAGCACCAGCGGTAAGCGCCATAGCTGTCATGTATCCACCATAACTGAATCCTGCAATACCAATTCTTGAAGCATCAGCACCATTTGCTCTCAACCATTTTACAATGGTAATCCAATCTGTCAATTCCCATTTCCCTAAATTTCTATGCATGTAATTGATGCCTTCTTTTCCAAAATGTCCACTGGCTCTGTGATCCATTGCTACTTGAATTAAACCTTCTTTCGCCCACCATTGTGTGAGTCCGTTGAACTGCCATCCATCTCTTACGGTGCCTGCATTGGGACCACCATAAATGTTGATCATGACAGGATATTTTTTAGTTGGATCAAAATTCAAAGGCCAAGTAATTCTAATGGGCAATTGATATTTCCCATCTTCTGATGGAATACGGATGATTTCAGTTTTTGCCATTTCAACATTGTCGAAATCCGCACCCTTACTATCTCCCAAATCTAAAATCATTTTACCCTTGTTGTTGATCAAAGCACTTTTTTCTGGTGTTGATGCATTTGAATAAGTGCTGATGAAATAAGTACCTTTTGGAGAAAGAGAAATATTGTGTGTGTATTCACCAAAAGTCAGACGTTGTTGATTTTTACCATCAAGATCTACTCTGTACAAATCAACTCTTGCAGAGTTTTCGGCACGTGAAGTAAAGTAGATGATGTTTTTTACGCTATCGATGTATCGAACTGTAGTGCTCCAATTATTGCCAGAAGTGATTTTGTTTTTCAAACTTCCATCCATATTGTGCCAATACAATTGTTCCCATCCATCTTTATCGCTTTGCAAGATGAAGCCTTTTTTGTTGGGTAGGAAAGTAATTCTTCCACCTTGGTCATCTAAATCAATCCATGTTTTCTGTTCCTCTTTATAGAGTTCTTTTTTATTTCCCGTGGAAGGATCCACTGCGTAAATAATGAGTTGGTCTTGACCGCGGTTCATCCATTGAACAAGCGACGTATTGCCGTCGGGTGTCCAATAAGGCATTCCAAAATATTGATCATCCTGCTCCTTGAAATCGGCCCAAGTAACACTACCACCTTCAGGTGAAGTAAAACCAATTTTTACTGTAGGATTGGCATCACCAGCTTTAGGGTATCTGGTGTTTTCAGAATAGCCGTGCTGACCTGCTTCGCTGTAAATAGGAAAGAGGGGAACCTTTGTGTCATCCATTCTCATGAAGACGATTTGTTTACTGTTAGGGCTCCACCAAAATGATTTGTAACGTGTTGGTCTTCCCAAAATTTCTTCGAAGTATACCCAGCTCGCATAACCATTCAAAATCAAATCTGTCCCGTCGTTGGTAAGTCTGAATTCTTTACCTGAGGCAACATGAATGGTGTAGAGGTCGTTTTTCCTTGTAAAAGCCACCCATTCTTGGTCGGGAGAAAGTGTTGGATTGATCTCTGTTTCAGGAGTTGATGTAAGTTTTCTTGCTGCTCTTCCAGGAAAGTTGAGGTAAATATCACCTTCACGAACAGCAACACTGTAAACTTCAGATTCTTTTTTGCTGAGTAGACTGGTGCTTGATGGTGTTGATTTTCCTGTTTTACAGTCGACTAAAAACGGTTTCAAAGCAGAATCAGGATGCTCTTTCTTAT
>JBEBDP010000108.1:0-13464 GCA_041156925.1 Bacteroidota bacterium
TAGATGAGTTGGTTGCTTTTTATAAGTTGCCATCTCCGCTAGATCTATTTTATCAATTGGCTATCAAACAACTTGATCTCAAAGAACTCAATGAATTTGTGTTAAAGGGAGATCGACTTGAATTGATAAAAATTAAAAAGCTTGAAGCTGAAAAAACTGCTGGAACCGGTAAGCTAGATGACAAGAAAGATGCGGAACTGGTCATATTTGGGGAGAAAAGCGATAAAATCATGTATACCCTCGGAAATTGTTGTAAGCCAATTCCAGGGGATGATGTATTTGGATTTGTAACCACTGGCAAGGGGCTTATTATTCACCGAACCAATTGTCCCAATGCAACGAGACTACTTTCTAGTCATGGCCACCGTGTAGTAAAGACCAAATGGGCAAAAAACAAGGAAATTTCTTTCCTAACAGGTTTGAAAATAACTGGTCTAGATGACGTAGGAGTTATCCATAAAATCACCAATCTTATCTCCGGAGATTTGAAGATCAATATCAATGCTATAACAGTAGAAGCAAAAGAGGGCATTTTTGAAGGAAATATCAGGCTATTTGTACACGACAAAGATGAATTAGACCACTTGCTGAATAAGCTGCGCAGTCTTTCCGGAATTCAAACTGTACAGCGTTATGACGTGGAAGGATAAGGGGATATTTATTTTTCTCCTTGTTGCGTCATTCAATTAAATTTGCGGCTTATCATTTAATTGATTTTATGGTTGATGTATTACTCGGTTTACAATGGGGAGATGAAGGCAAGGGTAAGATTGTAGATTATTTTGCCCCTCAGTATGATATCATTGCTCGCTTTCAGGGTGGTCCCAATGCTGGACATACATTGTACATCAACGGACAAAAAGTTGTTCTACATCAGATTCCTTCTGGTATTTTTCATGAGAACAAATTAAACCTTATTGGAAGTGGTGTGGTGCTTGATGCAGTCACTTTGAAAAAAGAATATGATAAGGTTGCAGCTTTTGGTATTGACGGTAGAAAAAATTTATACATCTCTGAAAGAACGCAGCTTATTCTTCCAACACATCGTGCATTGGATAAGGCTTCTGAAATCTCCAAAGGAAATGAAAAAATCGGTTCAACCTTAAAGGGAATTGGTCCCGCTTACATGGATAAGACAGGAAGAAATGGGTTGAGGGTAGGTGATTTGCTCGATAAGAATTTTACCACTCAGTATATTAAGCTACGCATGAAGCATCAGCGTATGCTTGATTCATTTGGATTCAATGAAGATATCGCAGAGTGGGAAGAAGAGTTTTTTGAATCAATTGAATTCTTGAAAACACTTAAGATTGTTAATGGGGAGTATTTCATCAACGAAAAAATACGTGAAGGCAAGAAAGTATTGGCAGAAGGTGCGCAGGGAAGCATGTTGGATGTTGATTTCGGTACCTTCCCATTTGTGACTTCCTCTAATACCATTTCTGCTGGTGTTTGCACAGGTTTGGGTATTGCACCTCAAAAAATCAAAGAGGTTATTGGTGTTACCAAAGCCTATTGTACAAGGGTTGGAAGTGGACCATTCCCTACGGAATTGCATGATGATACTGGAGAGCGTTTGAGAAAGATAGGAAACGAGTTTGGTGCTACCACAGGAAGGCCAAGAAGATGCGGCTGGATCGATTTAGTAGCACTAGATTTCGCTTGTATGATCAATGGCGTAACACAGGTTGTAATGACCAAAGCTGATGTGCTTGATGCGTTTGAAGACCTTTCTGTGTGTACAAGTTACATGGTAAACGGAAAAGAGCAGCGTGGAGTTCCTTATCAAATGAACAAGATGCCCATTGAACCGCAATACCAACAGTTTGCAGGTTGGAAAACCGATATTACAAAAATGAAATCTCACGATGAGCTTCCAAAAGCTATGAAAGAATATATTGATTTCATCAATAATTACTTGGGGGTTAAAGTCAGTTATATTTCTAACGGACCAGAACGTGAGCAGATCATAAAAGCATAAGAAGAAATATTTGAAAAAAATATTTTCAAATATTTGGTGATATAAAAAAGTCTCAGAAATTTTACACTGTAAAAATTTCCTTTTGATATGGCAAAGTCGGCAAAAGAAAAGAAGGTAACGAAAACTCCTGATGAGAATGAAGCATCATCAAAACCCGTAAAATCTTCTGCAAAGTCAAAGAAAAAAAACGAGGACGAAGAGGATGACTTAGATGATGAGTTGCCCGCAAAAAAATCTACCAAAGCGTCCAAGGATGAGGATGATGAAGATGGGGAAGATTTTGAGGATGATTGGGAAAAATCTGAGGAGGAGGATGACAGCTGGGATCCTGACTTTGAAGAATTTGATGTCCCTAAGTCAAAAACTAAAAAATCCGGTGGTAAAAAGTCTTCTGATGATGATGATTTCTCAGTAGACGATGAGTTCAAGGATTTGTATTTTGATGACGCCGGCGGCGGGGGATTCGATGACGATGACGATTTCTAAATCGCATCTCTATTCCATTTTATTTATTGGATAAGCAATAGGAGGAAAATGCCAATAGGCTTTCTTCGTCCATGCTGTTAGCCATGATTTGGATGCCAAAAGGCATCCCATTTGGATGTTTGAAAAGTGGTATGGATATACCTGCAATTCCTGCGAGGTTAGCATAAACAGTATAGAGATCACCCAAGAACATTTCAACAGCGTCATTGCTCTTTTCTCCAAACTTGAAAGCAGTTGAAGGTGTTGTTGGCATCACAAGTAAATCGAATTGATCAAAAATAGCATTGGTTTTATCTGAAATCAATCTTCTGACTTGTTGGGCTTTGGCATAGTAGGCATCATAATAACCGGTGCTCAGAACAAAGGTGCCTAGCATGATTCTTTTCTTGACTTCCTTACCAAATCCTTCAGATCTTGAGCGCATGTACAACTCATTTAAATCACTTACCTCTTTTTTTGTTCTGTATCCAAATTTGATGCCATCATATCTTGAAAGATTAGACGAAGCTTCGGCTGTAGTTAGAATATAATAAGCCGGTACAATGTAGTCGAGGTACTCAAAATCAACAGGAGTAACGGTATGACCTTCAGCTTTAAGTTTATTTAGTTGTTCTTCAATTGCTGCTTTAATTACTGGATCTAAAGAAGGGTGGTCGAGCGCTTGAGGGAAGTAGGCGATTTTATATGACTTCTTTATATCAAGGTTGGTTGAATAGGAGGGGACTTTTGCTGCAGAACAAGTGCTATCATATTCATCAGGTCCGGCTATGGTTTCCAATATCACCGCAGCATCTGCAACTGTGTTCGCAAAAATTCCAATTTGATCAAATGAAGATGCATAAGCGATAAGCCCGTATCTAGAGATTCTGCCATAGCTAGGTTTAAGTCCAACAATACCACAAAAATCAGCTGGTTGTCGTACAGAACCACCTGTATCCGAACCAAGACTTACCATGCACATCTTGGCTTGCACACCTACTGCAGATCCTCCTGAAGAACCACCTGGAACCCTTGTATTATCTATAGCATTCAAAACTTTACCATGCACAGAATGTTCATTGGAAGAACCCATTGCAAATTCATCGCAATTCAAATTGCCAATGATGATGGCATCTTCATCCAATAGTCTTTGAATGGCAGTTGCGTTGTAGATGGCTGTGTAGTTACTTAATATGGCAGAACTAGCGCCGACGTGATGATCTTTGTAGCATAAAACATCTTTGATGCCTATGACTACACCAAAGCATTTACCCCACGAAGAAGGGTTGCTTAATTTTTGATCAAGTTGCTTAGCCCTTTCAATGGCTTCATTGGCAAATACTTCTACAAATGCATTTAGATGTGACTGCTGATCAATGGTAGATAAATAAGATGATACAACCTCAGAACAGGTAAGTTCACCACATGCTAATTTGCTTCGGAGATCCGATATTGAGAGATGGGTGTACAAGGTGAATTAGCTGGTATAAAATCAAGCCTCTTTTGGCTTGTCTTTTTCATTCATGCCGTCCTCTATTTCCTTTTTCACATTTGACTTGGCATCATTGAATTCACGAATTCCCTTTCCAAGACCACGCATGAATTCAGGTATTTTACGGCCACCGAAAAGGATCAATACTGCGATTATAATGAAGATCCATTCAGAACCACCCGGCATCGCAAGCAAAAACGCGCTATTGGATAACATAACTTGAATTTTTGATAGATAACAAATCTACAATTTTTTTCCCATACCGTAAAGGCATAAAAAAATCCCGCCGAGGCGGGATTTACTTATTTTGGAAAGAATTATTTCATTCTTTTTTCCTTGATTCTTGCGCTCTTTCCGCTTCTCTCTCTGAGGTAGAACAACTTAGCCCTACGTACTTTACCAGCTTTGTTCAATACAATTGAATCAATGTTTGGTGAAGCAACAGGAAAAGTTCTTTCTACACCTACACCATCAGAAATTTTTCTAACGGTGAAAGTTGCAGTGCTTCCTTGGCCTTGACGTTTTACAACATCGCCTTTGAAGCTCTGGATTCTCTCCTTGTTTCCTTCAATAATTTTATAATTGACGGTTACATTGTCACCAGCCTTGAATTTTGGAAAATCCTTGACTTGGGTCAACTGCTCGTGTACAAATGCGATTGCTTGGTTCATAACGTTAAATTAGGGCAGCAAAAGTAAGCAAATTTGTGTTTTTGACAAAATCTTTTGAAGCTTATTCAGCAGCAAACATGGATTTTGTTGTTTTTGACTGATTGTGAACGCTTTATCTTGCTACGTTCACCGTCCTTTTTTCCCTGATTACGGTCACTTTAATCTGACCAGGGTAAGTCATTTCAGTCTGTATTTTTTGTGCCATCTCAAAGCTGAGCTTTTCGCTGTCGCCATCAGTTACTTTATCGGCTTCAACAATCACCCTTAGTTCCCTTCCGGCTTGTATAGCGTATGCTTTTTCAACACCGTTATAGGTCAAGGCTAAGTTCTCAAGGTCTTTGATTCTTTGGATGTATTGCTGCATGATTTCCCTTCTTGCACCAGGTCTTGCACCGCTAATGGCGTCACAAGCTTGGATGATAGGGGAGATCACATACTGCATTTCAGTTTCATCGTGGTGGGCAGCAATAGCATTTACAACTGCTGGGTTCTCACCATATTTTTCAGCCAGTTTTCCACCTAGTAGGGCATGGCTCAATTCTGTTTCCTCATCAGGTACCTTTCCTATATCGTGCAATAGACCTGCTCTTTTGGCAAGTTTAGGATTCATACCCAATTCAGCGGCCATGATGCCACAGAGGTTGGCTACCTCACGGCTATGCATCAATAGATTTTGGCCATAGGATGATCTGAACCTCATCTTACCTACAACCCTTACCAATTCTTTATGGAGTCCATGTATACCAAGTTCTATGATGGTTCTTTCACCAATCTCCATCACCTGTTCTTCCAATTGCTTACGGGTTTTTTCAACCACTTCCTCAATTCTTGCAGGGTGGATTCTTCCATCACTCACCAAGCGTTGAAGGGCAAGGCGGGCAATCTCTCTTCTCAATGGATCAAAAGAGGAAAGGACAATTGCTTCCGGTGTATCATCTACAACAAGGTCAACCCCAGTTGCAGCTTCGATTGCTCTGATATTTCTACCTTCTCTACCAATGATCTGACCTTTAATTTCATCACTTTCCAATTGGAATACAGTTACTGTATTTTCAATGGTTTGCTCCGCAGCTGTTCTTTGGATGCTTTGGATGATGATTTTTCTTGCTTCTTTATTTGCTTTCTGACGAGCGTCTTCAATGATCTCTTGTTGAAGTGAAAGCGCTTTTGTTTGGGCCTCTTGTTTAAGGCTTTCAATCAATTGGGCTTTTGCATCTTCAGCACTTAGACCTCCAATTTTCTCCAGTTTTCTGATGTGTTCTTCCTGGTGCTTTTCGAGTTCATTTCTTTTTTGGTTAATGACCTCAATTTGCCTGTTCAGGTGTTCCTTGATGCTCTCGTTTTCTTTGACCTGCTTATCAAGGGTTTCCGTCTTTTGGTTGATTTGCTGTTCTTTCTGCTTGATTCTGTTTTCAGCGTCAGCAATTTTTCTGTTTTTTTCAAAAACTTCTTTGTCGTGGTCAGACTTTAACTGAACGAATTTTTCTTTTGCTTCAAGTAGTTTCTCTTTTTTGAGATTTTCTGACTTGAATTGTGCGTCATTGAGAATTTGTTCAGCTTGTTTTTGTGCTTCTTCTAGTTTTGCAGCTGAGTTTTTTGAAAAGAGTAGTTTACCCAGTCCGAGGCCAGCTAATGTGGCTACGATACCAATTATGATGGGTATAATGAGTTGCGATTCCATGTGTTTTTGTTTTTTTCATTTTCATTTCAATCCCTTCGAAAAAATTTCTATGGACAAGTGCTACGAAGTTAAAGAAAAAAACACCATGGGCTTGTTAATTTGCGCTATTCTCCGGAAAGAGATTTGTCTAAAAGGGACTCAATTCGGTCGAAAATGGGTCCGATTTCCGGAATTTCACCACCTTTTTCTTCTGTTTTTTGATCTAACACGTATGAAAGCAAGACCATGGCAAGGTAATCTTGCATATCCTTTCCAGCATATTGTTTTTTGAATTGTATGAGCTGGTCGTTGAGCTTTTTAGCCTTCTCCCTTACCTTTTCTTCATCCGTATTTTCAATCTTGATTCTGTAGGTACGATCACCTAAAATCAAATTAATGGCTATTGTATTTGACATTTTTTAGGTTTTTTATGGTTTATTAACAGATTATTCACTATTTTCAAACTATCCAATACTTCTACACAAAAACCAATGCCATGCTGGTAAAAACAAAAACGTTTAGTTTCATCGACAAACTCACAATCGAGTTAGAAGAAACCGCCCAAGGTCTCCTGCATGTTGTCCTCAAAAGTGAAGATGGTGAAATTTGCTGTAAAACTGAAAAAAAGATCAGTAACGGCAACAGTTTAATTGATTGGGAGGGATTAGATCACTTGCCTTACGGTGTGTATACAGTGGAATGTTCCCAAGGTCAGGATACTGCAAAAGTAAAAACTGTCAAACGCATTTAAGCCTGATTGCCGAGTATGGCAATACATTTGTCGATTTCTTTGACGTAGGCATTGATTTTCTTTTCTAAAGCTGCTCTTGAAGTTTTAGATGACGTAGACTCGGTTGACTGTAATAATGCAACTTGAAGTTCTAGTTCATCCACTTTAGCTTTCAGTTGTTTTTGTGTTTCAAGTTGCACGCCTTGTTCGTTGCGTAATTTTTGGTTTTCACGCAAGAGCTGTTGGTGCTCAGACAATAGCCTGTTCAGCTTTTCTTCTATTCTACTTATTTGTTCTATGCCGGAACTCATGTTATTTCCTAATCTCGGCTTTTAATGTTTCTTCAATGCCCTTTGTTATCTTACCCATGATTTTATCAACCTCTTCGTCTTTCATGGTTTTCTCTTCATCAAGGAGCGTAAAGTTCATCGCCATTGATTGTTTGTTTTTGCCAAGCTTCTCACTTTTGAAAATATCAAATAGTCGATAGCTTTTCAATTGCTTGATGGATAAAGTACCCAACAAACGATCAATGTCTTCGAAAGTTACATCATTATTGGCAACAAATGAAAGGTCTCTTTGCACAATTGGAAATTTAGAAATCTCTCTGTAGCGAATCGATTTGGTATTTCCTGCAGCTAACCAGTTTTGCCAATTGATATCAGCCAACCATACTGGCACCCTGATATCGAACTTGGTAAGCATCTCTGCTGAAGGCGTTCCAATAGATACTACCAATTGTTTAGCAGCATAGCCATTGATGCAATATTCAAATCTGTTTCTTTCTTCAACTTTATATTCAATTGATGGAATAGCGGATTGAATTTGCAAGGCATGAACTACACCTTTCAAAAAATAAAGATCAGCTTGCTGTTCTGGCTTGTTCCATGATGTTTCAGTCACTTTACCTGCACTGAACAATGCCAAGTGGTCTTCTTCTGCATATTGGTTGTTGTTCTTTGTATAGGTTTTACCAAATTCAAACATCAATAGATTATCGTTCCTATGGTTCAAATTTCTGGCCATGGTTTGCAAACCTGTTTCCATCATGGTCAATCGCAACATATCCAATTCAGAACTGAGGTTGTTGAGCATCTTCACCGCAATCTTCAATTCTTCTTCACTGTAGTTGGCACTGTTGGTGATGGAGTTGTTGAGCATTTCATTGAAACCCATTCCGCACAATACGCCTGAAATTTTTTCTCTCAATGGGTAATCGCGACTACCCGATGAAACTGCAGGAGTGATACTGATACTTGATGGAATAATGATATTGTCGAATCCATCAATTCTCATGATCTCTTCAACTAAATCTGCTGGTATTTTAACATCTGTTTTGTAGGTTGGTACCTTAACCTTGATGCCATCATTTGTTTCTGCTAGAATAACAAATTGCATTCCTTCTAATATGCCTTTCACTTGTTCTTTGGCATACGATTTGCCACTCATTTTATGCAAGTAGCTATACTGCAAGTCTATTTCCGGCTGTTGCGAAGGATTGGGGTATACATCTCTGTAGGAGTGCTCAATTTTACCACCTCCAAATTCACAGATCAGTGATGCAGCTTTTGCCAGTACATCAAGTGTTTGCCCAATATCTACACTTTTTTCAAAGTGCATAGCGGCATCTGTTCTCAGGTGATGTTTGAATGAACTTTTTCTGATCGCTACTGGATGAAACCAAGCGCTCTCTAAGAATATATTTTTGGTATTACTGCTTACACCACTGTTTAATCCCCCAAAAATTCCTCCCATACACATGGGATTACTATCTCCATCGCAAATCATTAGATCGTGAGCAGATAATTTACGCTCTTTTTCATCCAATGAAATAAATGGAGTGCCTTCAGACAGGTTTTTAACCCTGATAGCATTTCCTTTGATTTGATCTGCATCAAATGCGTGCAAAGGCTGACCGGTATCGTGTAAAATATAATTGGTGATATCTACAATATTATTAATCGATCGTTGTCCAATAGCCTTCAATCTTTGCTGCATCCACTTTGGTGCTGCTTTAATTTCTACCTGTTGAATATAAGCTCCAGTATAACGATGACAATCATTTGTGTTCTCAATCACCACATCAATTGGGCATGGTGTTGAGTTAGGTGCAACATGACTTTTTAATGTAATAATTGGCTTGATGTTGGTGCCTTCATGGTGGTTCAACCAATTGCAGACATCTCTTGCAACACCAAGATGACTCATCGCATCGCTTCTGTTAGGGGTTAAACCAATGGAGATAACATGGTCATCGTATGGCTCAAATAAATCTGCTACTGCTAATCCTATTGTTGTATCTGCTGGTAAAATTTTAATACCATTGTGATCTGTACCAAGTCCAATTTCATCTTCAGCACAAATCATGCCCATACTTTCTATTCCTCTTATTTTTGCTGCCTTCATGGTTATGGGTTCGCCTGCAGTAGGAAATATGGTTGAGCCAACTGGCGCAACTATTACTTTTTGCCCGACTGCCACATTGGGTGCACCACAAACAATTTGAAGAGGAGCCTCACCACCAATAGTTACAGTAGTCACTGATAACCTATCGGCATTCGGATGTTTTTCAACTGTAAGTACTTCGCCAGTCACCAAACCTTTTAAACCACCTTTGATTTCTTGGTAAGCGTCATAACTCTCAACTTCCAATCCGATTGAATTCAAAATCAGACTGAGTTTATCGTGGGGAATAGGCGTTTGGAAATAATCCATGAGCCATTTGTACGAAATTGTCATGCTGCAAATATAGTAATTAGCCTTTGCCTAAAAATGTGGGTTTCTATCAAGTTGATGTCAATAAGCCTGGTTTTTCTGTGGATATACCTGTCAATAACCTGTTCTTATTAATGTTCTTTTAAAACAAGTCAACCTTCAGTCAAGCTCGTTATATTCGCGATATGGATACGAATTTGAACCGTGACAGAAGAAACAGGAGAAAAACAACCTCTGATTTCAATACGTTGGCCTATGGCAAAGTGCCTCCGCAATCCAGGGAATTGGAAGAAGCGGTTTTGGGTGCTGTCATGTTGGAACGTGGTGCATTTGATATTGTGGGTAATATCCTCAAGCCAGAATGCTTCTATGTAGAGGCCCATCAGCATATTTTTAGAGCAGTAGTGAGGCTCAACCTTGAAAGCAAACCAATCGATTTACTTACGGTTGTTGAAGAATTGAAGTCGATGGAAATGCTCGAAGCAGTTGGCGGTCCCTATTACATATCAAAACTCACCAACTCGGTGGTTTCAGCTGCTAATATTGAAGCGCATGCCCGTATTGTTCAAGAAAAATTCATTCAAAGAGAATTGATTCGCATCAGCAGTGAAATCATCACAGATGCATACGATGATACTACGGATGTCTTTGATCTATTAGATGCTGCAGAGCAAAAGCTTTTTTCGATTGCTAATGATCAATTGAAAAAAGAATTTGATACGCTTGGTAAAGGAGTAATGGATGCCTTGAATAGAATTGATGAAATGCGTGCAAGGAATGAAGATATTACAGGTGTACCTTCTGGTTTCCCTACCTTGGATAAAACAACTTATGGCTGGCAGAAATCTGATTTGATTATTCTCGCTGCCCGTCCTTCTGTGGGTAAGACAGCCTTTGCATTGAACCTTGCAAGAAATGCGGCAATGCATCCAACCAAACCTACTGCTGTAGCCTTCTTCAGTTTGGAGATGAGTACCAGTCAGCTTGTTCAGCGTATTCTCTCAGCGGAAAGTGAAATATGGTTGGAGAAAATTTCAAGGGGAAGAATGGAAGACCATGAAATGAAACAACTGTACAAAAAAGGTATTGAACCGCTTACCAATGCAAAATTGTTTGTAGATGATTCTGCTGCATTGAACATTTTTGAATTGAGAGCAAAATGTAGAAGATTAAAAAGTTTGCATAATGTTGGATTGATCATCATCGACTATTTACAATTGATGAGTGGATCTTCTGAAAACAGAAATTCAAACCGTGAGCAAGAGATCAGTACCATCTCAAGAAACCTAAAGCAATTGGCTAAAGAATTACAAGTTCCCATCATTGCACTCAGTCAGTTGAGTCGTGAAGTGGAGAAGCGTAAAGAAAGCCAGAAAGTTCCGCAGCTATCCGATTTGCGTGAATCAGGTGCAATCGAACAAGATGCGGATATGGTAATGTTCTTATACCGACCAGATTATTATGACATCACTACCAATGAACAAGGTGAGGATACCAAAGGTGATGTATATGTGAAAATTGCAAAGCACAGAAATGGTTCTTTGGAAAATATCAAGCTAAAGGCCAAGTTATACATTCAGAAATTTGAAGAACAGGAAGAGCTTGGTGGATTCGGCAATCCTTTACCACAAGGTGGAAGCTGGAGGCCTGTTGCTGATAATGAAGGAGCTAAATTGTTCATTCAAAAAGGTAGTCGCATGAATGATAATCCTGGCGATGACGTAGAGGATACTCCTTTTTAGTATTTAACTGAGTTGGATGAATTCACTTCCCTTGTTTTACTTTCAAGCGCTTAATAACAGTCAGGGTGTTGTAGATCTTGATGATGCTATCCGGCATCATGCGGTTGTAGTATTGCGTATGGGTGAAGGGGACAAGATGTTGCTAACCAATGGTAAAGGGCTTACAGCACATGCAACAATTGTTACCTCATCAAAAAAGCAATTATCAGTTCAATTGCATGACTTTCTTGATAATGCTGTAGCGAAAAGAAAGTTGATACTTGGAATCTCCTTATTAAAAAATGCTGCCCGATTTGAGTGGATGCTGGAAAAAGTGACTGAAATAGGCATCACCGAAATTTATCCTTTGAGGTGTGAACGCACAGAAAAGCAGCATTATAAAAAAGAAAGATTTGAGCAGATTATTGTCAGTGCTTGCCTTCAATCACAACAGTTTCATTTTCCTGTACTACACGAACCAGTTTCGTTTAATGATTTAATGAATCAACAATTGCCTAATGATAAATTCATCGCCCATTGTTTGGAAGGCGATAAAGAAATTTTATCAAGTACCAACAATGATGCCATCTTGTTGATTGGTCCTGAAGGTGATTTTACACCACAAGAGATTGAGGTTGCTTTGACACAAGCATTTATTCCTGTTAGCTTAGGTGCTACCCGACTTAGAACAGAAACTGCAGGTGTTGTTGGTGCAGTAATGATGCGGTAATTAATTCTCTTTTTTTGCTGTTGGTTCACGCAAGGCCACAGGTGCAGTTTTTCTTTTCATACGCATGTTCAACATTTCTACACCAAAGGAGAAAGCCATAGCAAAGTAGATGTATCCTTTATCGATATGACTTCCATGAATTGGTTGTAGTCCTTCAAAAAACAAACTAAATCCTACCATGAGTAAGAATGATAAGGCTAACATCTTGAGTGTAGGATGCTTGTGAATGAAATTTGAAATTTTATCTGAGAAGAAAAACATCACTAGCATTGCGATGATAACTGCTACAATCATGATTTCCACATGTCTAGCCATGCCGACTGCTGTGATGATACTGTCGAATGAAAAAATCATATCAATTAATACAATTTGAGACATGATGCTTGCAAAGGATGCTTCTTTCTTTTTCTCACCACCATTAAATTCTTCTTCACCTTCTAATTTGGCATGAATTTCTTTTACAGTTTTGTATAGTAGAAATAGTCCACCTGCAAACATGATGATATTTCTTAGATTGAATCCATAATGTTGTCCTTTTATATCCAATCCAAATAACTCTTTATTACCATTGGCTACCAGCCAACCTAATGCAAGCAACAAAAGAATTCTAACAGTAATGCCCAATATCATCCAAATTCTTCTGGAGAGTAATTTTTGTTCTTCTTTTAGTCGTCCCATTAATATAGAAACAAAGATTACATTGTCAATTCCCAATACTATTTCAAGTAAGGCAAGTGTAATTAGACTGATCAGAGAGTCGACTGTCAACAAGCTTGAAAAGTTCATCTAAATGGTTTTACAAATATTTTTCACAATTCCAGGTCCTTCATAAATAAATCCAGTCCATACCTGAACCAGACTTGCACCTGCATTCATTTTTTCTTTTGCATCTTTTCCTGTGTAAATGCCACCACTACCAATAATGGGTATTTGATTACCTGTGAGTTGGTGTAATTTTTTCAGGACAGTATTTGATAAATCTTGTAAGGGTAGTCCACTCAAGCCGCCCATTCCAATCTTATCTGCACTGTTCTTAGATGTTATAGACAGGTTATTCCTTGAAATGGTTGTATTGCTGGAAACAATTCCATCCAGTTTTACTATGCGAGTGATTTCAGCAATATCATGTAGTTGTTCATCTGTCAGGTCTGGAGCAATTTTCAACAACAATGGTTTAGGATGTGGTCGTGAATGGTTGTTTTCCTGCAATACACCTAGAATCTTCAATAATGCATCTTTGTCTTGTAATGCCCTTAACCCTGGTGTGTTTGGGGATGAAACATTCACCACAAAATAGTC
>JBEBDP010000109.1:0-6857 GCA_041156925.1 Bacteroidota bacterium
GTAGTCCTTTGGCCAGTAGGTAATCACCCGACAAAACAGATGCTTTGGTCTTCCATAGGGTAGGAATGGATAAGAATCCCCTTCTTTCATGTGCTTCATCCACAACATCATCATGTACCAGCGTTGCAGTATGTAGCAATTCAACCAAAGCTGCAGCTCGATAAGTGCTTTCATTGATGCCGCCGCAAAGTTTGGCAGACAATAGAACGAAGAGAGGTCTTAGCTGTTTGCCCTTGGTTTTGACAATGTACTGCATGATCCTATTGAGCATAGGCGTATCGCTCTTCAATGCATTTTTAAAAATGCCTTCAAACTCCTTCAGTTCTGCTTCAACAATTTTGTATCCTAGATTCATGAGCAAATGCGAACTTACGCAATATTTTACCATCTGGTTTAACTACTTTTCATGATTTCGCTAATTGTGTTTATTATTGATAATGAATAAGTTGTGAAAAAATAAAAACCATAGTAAAAAGGGAAAAAATGTGTACATTTATTTGATAATTAAAACTTTGGGCATATATTTGTCCCACAAGGTAAGTCCTGTGTAAAAACATTTTAAAACAAACATACTTATGGCAATCAAAAAGTACACTCTTTTTCTTGGCTTAATGGTAGCGGCGTTAACTACCCAAGCACAAGTAGCCGAATGGGCAGATTCATCATTGATTCCACCATCTCGACTTGCACAACACAATGAATTTGTGAATAATCAATACAGCTTTCCTGCAAAACCAAGAAGCCAGTGGGAAGTTGGGGTG
This sequence comes from Bacteroidota bacterium, assembly GCA_041156925.1. Lineage (GTDB taxonomy): Bacteria > Bacteroidota > Bacteroidia > Chitinophagales > Chitinophagaceae > Pollutibacter. The sequence continues at coordinate 762 of JBEBDP010000109.1, forward strand.
AAGTTGGGGTCTCCTTCCATTAATGGTGATGTTGAAGGATTAAACCCAAATTTTGGTGTGGGTGTACATGTTAGAAAATCACTTGGTTACTTAATATCTCTAAGAGGTGAGATTTTTACAGGTACAGCTAAGGGCCTTGGTCTTTCAGAGAACACCAATTATCAGTTTAACAATGCATGGAGAAATAATGGGTATGTTCCATCTACTGACAAGGTTTATTACAATTTTAAAACTCAGCTTACTGATTTGACTGCCCAAATGTTGTTTAATTTAAGCAACATTGGTTTCCACAGAGCTGAACCTAAAGTGGCCATTTATGCTTTAGTTGGTGCCGGACTTACTATTTATGACGCAAATATCGATGCCCTGAATGCTGCAGGTACTAAGTATAGTTTTAATTCTATAAATCCTACACTAAAAAAGTCAGAAGTTAGATCGGCTGTAAAAGCCCTCCTCGATGGGAATTATGAGACTCGTGCAGATAAGAAGGGGTCTAATACTGGCAAAACATCTGTTTTTAGTGCTACAGTAGGATTTGGAGCAGCATTTAAGATTTCCAAGAGAGTAAATATTGCAATCGAGGATAGATTTACCATTTTAGATGATGATTTGCTAGATGGGCAGAAGTGGGGTCCGTCTCCGTTGACTACTCCTGCTTTATCACCAAACAATGATAGCTACAATTTCTTGTCTATTGGATTGAACATCAATATCCTTTAATTCTATAAAACACTAGCGATATGAAGCTGAATAAATTATTTTCGATTGTTTTTCTTGTTACCTTCCTTTTGGCAGGTATAGATACATTCGCGCAGAAAAAAAGAAACTCTGTTGAGCCATTATATTGGAAGAATCCATTGGAGTTTGTATACAGTGAATTGAACTCTCCGAAGAGAATGAAATTGCCAAAGGTAGTATTGGCTGATGCTGATGGTGATGGTGTTACTGATCAGTTTGATAGAGAGCCAAATACCCCAGCAGGTGCACCTGTTGATGCTCATGGTGTTAGCAAGGATACTGATGGAGATGGTGTTCCAGATTACAAAGACAAACAGTTGATTACTCCTACAGAATGTCAGCCAGTTGATGCAAATGGTGTTGGTAAGTGCCCAGAGCCTGCATGCTGCAAAATTGTGCCTCCAGCACCTACATGCAACATGGGAAGTATTCCCAGCATTACTTTCGCAAAAGGTTCAGCAAAGCTTTCTGCTGGTGCTGAATCTTTATTGGCAGCAGTTGCAGACCGTTTAAAGAATAATCCAGCTTGTAAAGTATTCATCACAGGATATGCTGAAGCATCTAAAATAAGCCAGCAATTGAGCTGGGATCGCGTAAATGCAATCATCACTTATCTTACTGAAAAGCAAGGTATTGCTGCTGAAAGATTGATCAACAAGTATGGTCAAGCTGATGGCGATACAAATGTGATTGATTTGAGCGCGACTGGCGAAAATATTGAAGGTCCAAATACAGTTCCTGCTCCGCATCCAAACTTGCGTACAAAGAACTAATTGATTCATAAATGTTTGTAAGCCCTCCTTTTAGGAGGGCTTATTTTTTTATGATGAGGTTAACCATTCTGCTAATTCAAACTTACTATCTTAGTATCATCTGCTTTGCTTAAATTTGCAGCCGCGTATGAAGGTTAGAAATCTATTGTTTATCGTTCTTGTTTTCTCTTTTGCTTCTTGTTCTAAGTTCAACAAGGTGCTAAAGAGCAATGACTATGAATACAAACTCAAAATGGCAAATGAGTACTACGATAAAAAAATGTATCGTCAGTCTCAAGTGTTGTTTGAAGAACTTTTTCCAGTGTTTAAAGGCACTCCACAGTTTGATGATCTCTATTATAAATATGCCTATGCGCATTATTATTTGAAAGATTACACTACTGCTGAAAACCTGTATAAAGGTTATTTAGAGGTGTTCCCCAACAGCACAAGGGCGGAGGAAGTAGAGTTTATGCAAGCCTACTGTTATTATAAGCAATCCCCAAAGGCTGAGTTGGAACAGGCCAATACATTAAAGGCAATCGGTATGTTTCAGGTGTTTTTGAATACACATGCAGAGTCACCTAAACGCAAAGAGGCCGAAGATATCATCGCTCAGTGTCAGGTTAAATTAGAAAAAAAGGAATATTTGTCGGCACAGTTGTATTATAACCTTGGTCAATTCAGGGCAGCAGCGCTTACCTATACCACCCTAATGAACAATTATCCTGATTCACACAAAGGGGATGAATATAAGCTTATGGCCATCAAAGCCTACTTTAAATACGCTGAAATGAGTGTAAAAGAGAAGCAAGAAGAGCGTTATGCAAGGGTTGTAAAAGAGGTAGAGGACTTCCAGGATAGATTTCCAGAAAGTAAATTATTGAAAGAAGCCGAACGTTTCTTAACTTTGTCCCAGAATAATCTTAAATCACTGAATAATGAGCAAACTTCGCAGGCAGTTGGGAAATAACCTTACCAATGTGGTTGAGACCAAAGATCTCAATGAAATCAAGAGCAAAACTGGTAATGTTTATGAGTCAATCTCCATCATTGCCAAAAGAGCAGGTCAAATCAATATTGCCCTTAAAGAAGAGCTTCACAATAAATTGGAGGAGTTCGCAAGTCATACCGATAGTTTAGAAGAAATTCATGAGAACAAGGAGCAAATTGAAATCTCAAAGGCGTATGAAAAAATGCCTAATCCTGCCTTGTTAGCTACACAAGAATTCATGGATGAAAAGGTTTATTTCCGCAAAAATGAAGAAGATCTTTTCCGCTAATAGCTGAACATATTTTTTAAAGGCGATGGTAAACACCATCGCCTTTTTTGTCTCTGGTTTTTGATTTCAAGATTAGTTAACTTCGATTACCGAATAAATCTGGTAAATGCGTCAACCGAGTTATAAAATACTATTTGCATTTTTTTTCAGTTGCTGTTTTTCAAGTATCTGTTTTTCACAGGAGCTCAATGCAAAAGTGACTGTTGTTTCAGCGCAAATTGGAAATACAGTCGATAAAAGAGTATTTCAAAATCTACAGTCTTCTTTGGTTGCTTTTCTGAACAAAAGAAAATGGACCAATGATGTATTTGAGGCGAATGAAAAGATTGAGTGTAGCTTTCTTATCAATTTACAATCAATTGTAGAGCCCAATGTTTATAAAGGAACATTAACCGTTCAAGCAGGGCGACCAGTTTACAATGCATCCTATCTTTCTCCACTGATCAACTTTATTGATAATGAAGTGACCTTTAGGTTTGTAGAATTTCAACCCATAGAGTTCAATGAAAACCGAATTTCAGGTAATGAGCCTTTAGCAGCAAATCTGTCTGCCTTAATGGCTTATTATGTGAATATTATTTTGGGATTGGATTATGATTCCTATTCGCCCAGAGGTGGAGATCCTTTTTTTCAAAAAGCAAATCTTATTGTCAGTGCAGCTCCAGAAGGTAGATCTATCGATGGCTGGAAGCCTTTCGACGGACAAAGAAATCGCTATTGGCTTGCAGAAAATCTTCAAAATGCAAGGTATGCATTGGTGCATGATGCCATCTATACATATTACCGTCAGGGTATGGATAAGCTGATTGAAAATGATGCTATTGCAAGAGAACAAATGCTCAATGGTATCAGCATGCTCAACACATTGAATGTTGAAACGCCTAATCTAATGATAATGCCTTTTTTCTTTCAAGGCAAATCAGATGAGATAATCAATATTTACAAAAAGGGAACCGCTCAGGAAAAATCTAGAATCCTTGATTTGTGTTCTAGATTGGATATTGCAAATGCATCTAAATACCGACAGGAACTGAAATGAAGTGGAAATTAATAATTGCTTTTTGGGCCTTTACTATAATTATTTCTTGCTCTGGAAACAAAGGGGGTGAACAAGAAATACTTGATCAGGACAAAATGGCTAATGTGATGTATGATGTGTTGCTTGCTGAAAGTTTTGTTGAATCCTACCTTATGAAGGATACAACCCTGGATAAGGATTCTCTTCTCAAAGTTGAAATGGATAGAGTACTAAAGGTATATGGTATAACAGCTAAAACATTTTCTGAAAGTTACTTGTATTACAAAGCTCATCCTGTCCAATTGGAGACCGTTATGGATTCAGCTCATGAACGTGCAGTAAGAGGCAGGACTGATGTATTTATCAGAAGAAGAACCCCAAAAAGTAGATAATATGTTTCTCACTAAAGATGATTTGAAACTGTCTTATGGTGTAGAGCTAACAATTGGTAAGGCTTATGTGGATAGGGCTGTACCAAAAGATAATCTTTATTGGAAAGGGAGAACGATTTATGTGCCTGGAGCCTCTGGGTATATCTTTATGCCTATTTATGCCGACCTACTACGAAGGTCTGGGGCAACAGTTTCCTTCTTGTTGAGCGAAGCCTATTTCTCAATTAACGAATCTATTCTGCACAGTGCTGCTCTATTGGAGCATCAAAAAATTGATTGGCCAACTCATGTTCAAGAATGTATTTCCATGGTTGCGCCTCATGTTACAAGAATAAAATTATTTGAAGAATTAAAGCAATACCTGCTCGCGCAAAAACCCGTCAAATCAAATGAATCAAGATTGGGTACAGATTTTCCATCACTAAATAGAGCAGATAGTTATTTGCTTTCTTTGGCATGCATACCTGATGAAACCTTTGATGAACAAAAAGCCCTCGATGGCTGGTATGCCATGATAACCTATTTCTTGTTGATGGATGATTTGGCAGATATTCGCGATGATCTTTTGAGTGGAGAAGAAAATGCAATTGTAGAAGCAGGATTGAATCGAGATGGAATCGATAAAATAGAAAGAATGATGAATGCGGGTATTGATAAATTAAATTTGATCAATCCTGTTTTGTCGAATCGAATTGAGCATAAAAAAAGCCTGATCGATATACCTCATTTGGTTGAATCGATCAGGCGCTCTCTCTAACCTTATTTCATTTTAGAATGGCAGATTGTCGTTATCGTCTGCCGAACCCATTTGGTCTGCATTACCCTCTTGTCCTCCTTCACCTCTAGCGCCACCCAAGAGCTGTACACTTGAAATCCTCATGCTTAGCGAACTTGCAGCTGTACCATCTGCTTTTTGGTAAGCACGAGCTTCTGGATTTCCTTCAACATAAACCAATTGTCCCTTTTTTAAATAAGGAGCAATAGCAGTTCTTTCAGTCCAGTAGGCGCACTCCACCCAAGTTGTTTTTTCTTTCTGAGTGCCTGTTGCATCCTTGTAACGCTCACTATGAGCGACACTAAAATTGATTACATTTTTTCCATTCACGACATTAGTAGTACAATCCTTACCTAAATGTCCAATTACTTGTAGTTTTATCATGATCTTAAATTTATTACTCGAAGATTGATCAAAGTAAAGTTAATTCAGCGTGGTTAACTACAATTGTTGCAGAGAGTTTTCCACCAAATATGGGTTGTTTTCATCTGCTCCTTCACAGCACTTCCTTCAATTCAAGTATATTGCAGGAAGTAATTTTATATGGAAAAGTTAGTCTCTTATCAACAGCTAATTGATATCACCACCAACGTCTTTCTAGCCATTGGATGCAGCGAAGCGCATGCGGCTTCTGCTGCTGAGGTTTTGGTGTCTGCAGATTTAAGGGGGATAGATTCTCATGGTGTGGCAAGATTATCTGGATATGTCCGTTTATGGGAAGCTAAGCGCGTGAATGCGAAACCAAATGTTCAACTTGTTCATGAAACACCATCAACTGCTGTGGTAGATGGTGATCAGGGGCTTGGACTAGTGGTTGCTCCCATTGCGATGAAAGTGGCAATAGAAAAGGCAAGGCAAGTAGGGACTGGCTGGGTAAGTGTTTGCAACAGTAATCATTTTGGTATAGCAGCCTATCATGCGATGATGGCCTTGGAAGATGATATGATTGGCATGGTTATGACCAACGCAAGTGCATTGGTTGCCCCTACACATGCTAAAGAAAGAATGTTGGGAACCAATCCTATTTGCGTTGCTATCCCGGCAGGAAATGAACCTGCGTTTGTAGCTGATATGGCAACTACAACAGCTGCTAATGGAAAACTAGAAATTCTACAGAGAAAAGGTCTTGATACACCAA
>JBEBDP010000110.1:0-3335 GCA_041156925.1 Bacteroidota bacterium
TAGGCTAAATTCAGGGGGAATTGGGCTAATTTTACGTCCGGATTTGGAAACTTAATTGGTAAAATGGCGCTTGTCAATATATTAATGCCCAAGCTCGGCGAGAGCATCATGGAAGCTACTGTTTTGCGTTGGCATAAACAGGTGGGTGAATTCGTTAAACTTGATGAGACCTTATTGGATATCGCTACTGACAAAGTAGACAGTGAAGTACCTTCTACTGCTGAGGGAATTTTAGAACAGGTACTTTGCAAAGAAAATGATATCATCCCTATTGGTTCCGTAATTGCTGTTATCAGAACAAATGAGCCAGAACAACAATCCATCCAAAATCCACCAACTCAAGTAGTTAGTGCACAACCAACAGCATCAGTTAATAACGATGATGCTGATGTAATGATTCCCTACCAGCCATCAAATTATACCACACCAGAAAAAGGTGAAAATGGCAGATTCTTCTCTCCTTTAGTCATGAATATTGCAGCTAGAGAAGGAATTCCATTTCAGGAACTAGAAAAAATCCAAGGATCAGGAAATGAAGGGAGAGTCACTAAAAAAGACGTCCTTTTGTATTTGGAGAACCGTCAGTTTAACAAAACCGCTGCCCCAATTGAAAGAGCAGCAGAAACGCCCGTTCTTAAAGCCAATCCTGAACCCATTCATCAACCAATTCAAGCAGAACCACCGGTTGCGCCTGTTTATCAGCATACGCCTCAACCCATGCCTTCACAACCTCAACCTCCTATAAACATTTCAGGTAATGTTGAGATCATTGAGATGGATAGAATGAGGAAATTGATCTCTGATCACATGACCAGAAGCAAGGCAACCAGTGCCCATGTTACTAGTTTTTCTGAAGCTGATGTAACCAATCTGGTTGTTTGGAGAAACAAAGTCAAGCATGAATTTGAGAAGAGAGAAGGTGAAAAAATAACCCTCACTCCCATCTTCATTGAAGCCATCACCAAATGCCTTAAGAAATTCCCACTGCTTAATGCAAGCGTTGTTGGTGATACTATTGTAGTCAAAAAAGACATCAACATTGGTATGGCTACTGCATTGCCTAATGGCAACTTGATTGTACCTGTTATAAAAGGTGCTGATCAATTCAGCATAACTGGACTAGCAAAACAAGTTAACAGATTAGCAAACAATGCCAGAAATGCTAAACTTCAACCTTCCGATACACAAGAGGGAACCTTTACGTTTACCAATGTAGGTACGTTTGGTAGTTTGATGGGTACCCCCATTATCAACCAGCCACAGGTTGCTATTCTAGCTACTGGTGCTATCAAAAAGAAACCAGTCGTAATTGAATCAGAAAAAGGTGACAGCATCGCAATCAGACACATGATGTTTGTGTCAATGTCATACGACCACAGAATTATTGATGGTGGTTTAGGTGCAAGCTTCTTAACTGAATTCGTAAAACAGCTAGAAAGCTTCGACGGATCTAAAGTATTTTAATTCAACTTTACAGTAGAAAAAAAACTTCACTCAGTCGAGTGAAGTTTCTAATCCCCAAGTTTTTCCTTTTTCAGTAGCAGGCACTCCTGATTTCAACCAAACAGCCGGTTTCTCTCCTTTAAGCAACCAATCAAAAAACTGCTGTTCCCTGATTTGAATATCTTTCCTGTTCTTTCTTTCTACCAAATTATGTGCCTCACCATTGTAGTTCAACATCCATACTTTTTTATTCAATCTTCTCATTGCTGTAAACATCTCAATACCTTGGTACCAAGGCACTGCACCATCATTGTCATTGGCCATGACCACCAAAGGAGTTGTTACTTTTTTCAAATGAAACAAGGGAGAATTTTCAATATACAATGATGGCTTTTCCCACAAGGTTGCGCCAATTCTACTCTGACTTTTTTCATACTGAAACTGTCGATTCATTCCACTCTCCCATCTGATTCCACCATATGCACTGGTCATGTTGGCAACTGGAGCACCAGCCCATGCTGCAGCAAACAGATTAGTCCTGGTAATGATATGCGCAACTTGGTATCCTCCCCAACTCTGACCTTGAATTCCCATTTTGGTGCTATCAACCCAGCCTTTCTTGGCCAAAGCCCTTGCCCCACTTACAACATAATCGAAACCGCCTTTACCTGGATACCCATTTACATAATGAATATCTGGAGCCAAAACTATATAGCCACGGCTTACAAAAAACGGAATGTTCAAGCGACTAGGTGTTGGTGCAGGAGGTAAATAATTATATAACCCATCTGATAATGTCTCATAGAAATAAGCAATCATCGGATATTTCTTCTTTGGATCATAATTCTCTGGCTTATACACAATACCTGTTGCTGTTTTACCATCATAAGCCTTCCATGTAAACAATTCAGCTGTCATCCAATTGTAGTCCTTTTGCTGCGGGTTGATACTACTTAACTGTCGCGACTGCTTCAGATCAGCAGAGAAATTGATATTGGGAGATTGACTATATGTTTCTTTGGTATAAACATAAGCATCTGCATTTTTTGCTTTTATCAGGTTCCCAAGTGCATATTGACCAATCTGATAAAGTCGTGGTTCTTTATCCACCCCTAATTGTAAATGCGCAAATCCGGCTTGTTTATTTTTTTCATTAAAAACTCTCAATGTCAGCTTTTGATCTGCAAGAATATTTCTCTCTTCAGGATCAAGACTCAAGTATCTAAATGAAGTATGGTTTTTTCTACCCCATCCACCAGTTACCATTTTAGGTAAAGCCTTACCATTTGGATCAAGTTTCCAGATATCAAAACGATCATAGACATATAAAGCAGCATCGTTCTTTTCCCAACGCATTAATCCGTAGGGCGTTGGATCAGATGGCATATCATATTCCTCGTCAAAAAGTCGTGTTGAAATTGACTTTGAAACGTTAACAACAACACCTTGTTGATAAGTGAAATAATGCTTCTTGGCCATATCATACCAATAGATGTATTTTCCTTCTGGAGAAGCTTGTGCCATTCCTGCCAAATCTTTTACAATTAAAGACCTAGATCCATTCAAAGGATTAACAGCATAGATATCTCTTTTTGTTCCACCCTCCCATTGCATAGAAATGCGCTTTCCAACATCAGACATTCCAACAAATACCTCTCCATCACCTTCATTGCTAATCATAACCTGTGGTAAGTCAAGGTCTGCTAATTGTACAAAAGATTTACCCTCTAGGTTGATGATCCCTAAATAAGACCGCCTATTTTCTTGTTCTACATTCTTTAATTGATAAGGCTGTAGATAGTCGTCATTATAATGCCATACATCCAGCTTAACCAAGTCCATCTCAACCAAACTAGTATCTCTAATTGATTTAACAGGGGCAGTTCCAATAA
>JBEBDP010000111.1:0-3737 GCA_041156925.1 Bacteroidota bacterium
GAAACTTTGTCCTTGCTTAGCGTGATAACGCGGTAGTCTCTTTTAGTACCTTCTTTATCCCTTTTTTCAACGTATCCTCGCTTGATGATGGTTGAAATAGTTGGTGCGTAAGTAGAAGGTCTACCAATGCCCAATTCTTCCAATTTCTTAACCAATGAAGCTTCAGTATACCTTGATTGTGGCCTTGTAAAACGTTCAACTGCAACGAGTTCTGTTAACTCAACTGATTGATTGATTTCCAATGGAGGAAGCATGCCTTCGGTATTTTCTTCTTCATTTTCATCATCTTCGTCTTTCCCTTCATTATATACTTTAAGGAAACCATCAAACTTTAATACTTCACCCTCTGCTTTCAAAAGCTCTTGTTGGGTAGAGATGGAAATTTCAGCAATGGTCTTTTCTAATTCGGCATCAGACATTTGGGAAGCCATGGTTCTTTTCCAAATGAGATCATATAATTTTTGCGCATCTGCATTATCAACCTTGGTTTTGTCCATATAGGTTGGTCGAATAGCTTCGTGGGCTTCTTGAGCAGATTCATTTTTATTTTTATACTTCCTTACCTGTAGGTAGGGTTTGCCATAACTATCAGTGATTTGCTTAGAAATGTCTTGGATGGCAGTTTCACTGAGGTTTACGCTGTCTGTCCTCATGTAAGTGATATGTCCCGCCTCATACAATTTCTGGGCAATCAACATGGTTTTACTCACACCATAACCTAATTTTCTACTTGCTTCTTGTTGAAGTGTAGAAGTAGTAAATGGTGCTGCAGGCGATTTCCTACCTGGCTTTTTCTGCACATCCTTTACGGTATATTGAGCGCCGACGCAACCTGTTAAGAATTGTTCAGCGTCCTGCTCGTTTCCTTTTTTGGACCCTTCAGCCTTAAATGTTACTTGTTTGCCATTGATATCCTTGGCTTTGAAAAAACCTTCAATTTTAAAGCTGGAAGTTGATGTGAACCCATTGATAGCACGTTCTCTTTCAACAATAATCCTCACCGCTACACTTTGAACCCTACCAGCGCTGAGGTTATTTTTCATGCTCATTTTACGCCAAAGAATGGGGGAGATTTCAAAACCCACAATTCTATCGAGAATTCTTCTTGCCTGTTGGGCGTTGACCAGGTTCATGTTGACTGTCCTTGGTTTTTCAACAGCTGATTTAATGGCAGGCTTGGTGATTTCGTGGAAAACAATTCTTTTGGTGGTGATGGGGTCTAATCCCAATACCTCACATAAATGCCAGCTAATGGCTTCGCCTTCACGGTCCTCATCCGTTGCGAGCCAAACCTCATCAGATTTTTTTGCAAGCTGTTTTAGTTCCTTGACGACCTTTTCTTTGTCCTCAGGTACAATATACCTGGGTTTGAACCCTTTTTTAATATCTATACCCATTTCCGACTTTTCAAGGTCACGTATATGACCATAACAACTCTTTACTTCAAAGTCGGATCCAAGTATTTTCTCTATGGTTTTGGCCTTTGCAGGCGACTCAACGATCAATAGATTTTTTGCCATTTTTCACTTTCTCCACGGATGTTAATCCTTTCTGATTGTTTAATTTTTTCAAAATTTCAGCCCCATTCCAGGCATCAAACAGATGCAATAATAAGCCAAAGAGAATGAATTTTTCGAATTCCTCCTGCAATTGAAACCCTTTTCCGTCATAAAAAAATGTAAAAACAGCAAATTCTGCCCACTTTTTGCTCCACTAAAACCAGGTTAATTCCCTCAATTATTGAGAAAATCAACCACTTTATCAATAACCTTTTCTTCTTTGTAGATCCTGCTATGTCCCAGACCACTTGTAATCACAAATTCAATATGGCTGGGATTTTCTTCAATCAAGGGTTGAACATCCTTTAATGGAGTGATTTTATCATTTTGGTCATGAACCCAAAGTATTTTATTGCTGAGGGTAGGTGCAATTCTCTTGAGTGAATAAAAAGAAGTGTGTTTTCCAGATCTTTCCAAAATGAGGTCGTCAATTGTTGATTTCACCTCTTCAGATAGGCCGACTATTTTACTAAACAACAAAATGGCCGTCTCCGTTTCCGTTGCTGGAGCAATTAGGACAAGCTTTGCTGCAGGATTTGGAGATTTTTCAAGGTGCAAGCTAACGGCTATGCCACCAAAAGAGTGGGCAAGGTATCCATTAAACTTACCATATTGGTTTTCTAACGTTTCAATCATGGCTACATAATCAGGAAGTATTATTTGCTTTCCCTCACTTTTACCATGTGCTTTGGCATCCATAACTGTAATTCCCCAACCAAGATTCAGTAATGGGGCTACATACATATCAAACTTATATGCCCTTGATTCAAACCCGTGTAAAATGAGTAGCTGCTTTTTTGCATCATGGTTCCATTTGTATCCATTAATCAAACAACCATTTACATTGAGTTTAATGTTTTCAGCTTTTTTAAAGATAGCCGGTTTGGGTTTTTTAGATTTTCTATAGGGTGTACTGAACATGTCAAATGCAATTTGAGCACCCCATCTAACTGAAGCAATTGATGCTAATCTGATTTTTGTCTTAAAAAATGCAAGCATCATCTGCTGTGTCCTTGTCATACTGCTTCAATTAGGTTGCAAATATACTTCACTCCTGGCGCAAAGGGGTGGGTATTTGTTATGAATGGTTTAACTTTGGTTAGAATTTAGCATATGTCCATTTTAGAAAAATTTAGTCGAATTAAGCTGCTTGCATTTGACCTCGATGGTGTACTAACCGATGGGAAACTATTGATTATGCCAGATGGTGAATGGATAAGACAAATGGACATCAAAGATGGATATGCTTTGCAGCATGCCGTCAAATCTGGATTACATATTGCGGTCATTACTGGATCTTCTTCTGCTGCTGTGGGAAAAAGGTTACAGAAACTTGGTATACAAGACTATTTTGAAAATACATCCTCAAAATCAACTGTTTTAACAAGTTTAAGTCAAAAATTGAACCTGCAACCAGAAGAGGTAATGTTCATGGGTGATGATATTCCTGATCTTGATGCTTACAAAGTTGCAGGATGCAAGGTTTGTCCGGCTGATGCTGTTCAGGAAGTACTTGCAGCAGCAGATTATATTTCACCTTTAAAGGGCGGACATGGATGTGTGCGTGATGTTATTGAAAAAGTGATGAAAACCAGAGACCTTTGGTTGAATACTACAAATACCCAAAGCATTTAAGTGATGCTTTTACAAAAAGTTGCAGCTTTTTTTCGATTGATCAGGTATCCTAACTTGATTTTTATTGCCTTAACGCAATCCTTGTTTTATTTCATTATTGAGAAAAGAATATTCAGTGAAATCAACCACTCTCTTCTGCCGCAATTAAGCACCAATGATTTTATATTGTTGTTGTTTTCTTCTATTGTGATTGCAGCTGGGGGATATATTATCAATGACTATTTTGATATGGATATCGATAATGTAAATAAGCCTCATAAGTTGGTTATTGGAAAAATAATTAGCAGAAGATGGGCAATGTTGTTTCACATGTTGTTATCCTTGATAGGTTTATTTTTAACTGCGGTTGTTGCCCTGCATATCAACAATATGCTTTTGCTGGTGTTTAATTTTATCAGTGTTGTTCTGCTTCTTTTTTACTCGACAACATTTAAAAAGCGCCTCTTAATTGGTAATATCATTATCTCTTTACTTACAGCATGGGTAGTAGGGGTATTGTTTGTTGCGGAAATAAAAATTGCTGATGTTGAATTTATGCTCAAG
>JBEBDP010000112.1:0-3002 GCA_041156925.1 Bacteroidota bacterium
ACGTTTACAGGATTTTCAAGTTCAGTTGAACGACCCTTCCATTAAAGCAATTTTATGTGGAAGAGGGGGCTATGGCACAACGCATTTATTGGACAAAATCGACTGGAAAGAATTCAAGAAAAATCCAAAGTGGATCATTGGCTTTAGCGATATCACTATACTGCATACCTACCTACAACATGAGTTGAATATTGCAAGTATTCATGGACCGATGGCTAATGCATTTAATGACGACAATGGCATCAACAGATACACCTTATCTTTAAAAGATACATTCGAAGGTAAACCCGTTCAATACAATTGCTTACCGCATAAACTGAATAAAATAGGGATGTCTAAAGCCCCAATTGTTGGAGGTAATCTTAGTCTACTCGCTCACTCAATAGGCACCAATGCAGAACTAGTAACCGATGGTAAAATATTATTTATTGAAGATGTAGGAGAACAATTGTACAATGTTGATAGGATGTTATTACAATTGAAAAGAGCAGGTAAATTAAAAAAGCTAAAGGCGTTAATCGTTGGTGGTTTTACCCAAGAAAAAGACACTGAAAGGCCTTTTGGAAAAGACTTGTATCAAATCATCAACAACGTTATTCAAGAATACAAATACCCAGTTTGTTACGGATTTCCTATCAGTCACGATAAAGAAAATGTTGCAGTTTCAATAGGTTCAGCCTATCGTTTGGAAATTACAGAAGACTTGGTTACTCTTTCAAGTTGCTGATTACCCTATCAAGTGTTTCAGTGCTGAGTTGATCTGCGAGTAGATAAAATTGAAACCCGACTGTTGAAGTTTTGAACTATCAACTGTAGTGCTCTTTAAAACTTCTACACTCATCTCTCCCATGATCAATTTAAGCATGAACGAAGGAACATGAATTGGTAGATAGAGTGACCCGTTCATTGCTTTTGCAATACCCAATGTAATTTCTTGGTTGGTGCAAGGTTGAGGTGCTGCCAAGTTATAGGCGCCATTCATCTCTGAAGTTTCAATTGCATGAATGAAAGCGCGACAAAGATCATCGATATGCACCCAACTCACCATTTGTTTACCAGATCCGAGAATTGCTGCTACACCTAATCTTGCAGGCTTTTTAAATTCTACCAAAGCACCGCCTTCATTGCTCAAAGCAATTCCTAAACGAAGTTTCACTAACCTTTTGCCAAGCGATGAAACCTTATCTATACTTTCCTCCCATGCTTTACAAGTCTGTCCAAGAAAATCATTTGCTGCAGGATCATTCTCATTGAATACTTTTCCATTATCTGGTCCGTACCAACCTATAGCAGAAGCACTGATGACGGTTTTTACTTTATTGGGCTGAGATGAAAGACATTGATATAGGAGTTCACTCGATTTTGTTCTACTCAACCTTATTTCCTCTTTTCTTTTCTTGGTCCACCTTTTTTTAGCTACACCTTCACCGGCAAGGTGTACGATATAATCTGCTTGCTTTAGGGCTTCATTATCGATTGTCATTGTCTCGGTATTCCACTTGGCATAAAAGATTTTGCCACTGGGACGAAAACTATTCTGTTGATAAGTAGTTTTATATGCTGAAGCAGTCGCGATGGGATTACGTGATAAAATTATCACATCATATCCTTGTTGAAGAAGATGTCTGCTAAGGGAAGTGCCAATCATTCCCGTACCGCCTGTTATCATTACCGTTGGCATATTGAATTTTTTTACAAAATTAACGTTTCTCCCTTCAAGAAAACATTAAAAAAAACGCCCCGGTAAAAACCAGGGCGGGCAAGCTAATTTTGGTTTTTCATCAATCGGGCTTTTTGCCTTCTAGGAAAGTGTTTATAGTGCTGATTTGCGTTACATTGTTCTCGTCCTTGCCTACTGAATAGCTGCTATAGAACTTTTCAACAGAAGCAAGTGTGGTATTGTGTACTTGCAAATTATGTCTCACGTATGCAGGAATACTTTCATATTCATTATTGGGATCCTGAGCATTGAAATTGAAGGAAAGGTTCCTGAGCTTGTAAAGACGTTCAGCCGCTCTTGCCCTTTGCGCTTCAGCTTCATCAACTGGAGCAGGCTCTTCCATTATTGGTTCAAATGCCACAACTTCTTCTTGCACAGGTAAAGCTGCTGCTGGTTCTTCATGGAAAACAAGCTCTATCAGATCTTCTGTTTCGTTTTCAGCCTTGGGCAATTCCATCAAAGGTTGAACAGATTGTTGTGCAAATTGAACAGGCTCTTCCACCTTAATTTCAATTTTTTGTTCCTGTACCTGTTGAACGGGAGCGGGTTCATTTACATAGATCTGAGCTGGCTTGGTTAAAAATCCAGTAGAAGCAACTGGACTAACTGCTACTTCTTCCATTTTAACAGGAGCGACGAGTTCTTGCTCAACAATTGGCTCAGCGGTTTTTTCAGAAAGATCGAATTGTACTGGCGCAGAAAATGTTTCTACATCCAATTCAAAAACAAGTGGTGCTTCTTCATTGATAGACTCAACAACAAGTTCTTCCTCAATAACTTCATTCACCACTTCTGCAGGTAATTCTTCAACTACAGGTGCTACTACTGTTTCAGCAACAGGCGTTAAGTCAAATACAACTGGTTCCTCTATTTTTTGAAGTTCCACTTCTGCTATTGGTTCTTCTATAACTTCAGCAACTGGTTCAGCAGGCTCAGCCGGAATCAAGTTTACAGGCTCAGGTTGTTGTTTTGGAGCAACATCCAATGTAAACATGATTTTTTCTTCTTTCGCCTCTTGTTTCACTTCCGCTTTGGGTTGATCACCAAATGGAGATTTTTGTTCAAAGCCTGTTGCGATGATGGTTATGCTGATTTCATCACCTAAAGATTCGTCATAGCCAAGTCCGAGAATTACATCAGCATCTGGACCAGCTTGTGTCAATAAAAATTCTTGAATTGTTTCAACCTCATCCATGGTAAACTCACTATCACCAGTGCGAGAATTGATATTGATCAAAATCCATTTCGCTCCTTTGATATCATTATCATTTAACAATGGAGA
>JBEBDP010000113.1:0-11586 GCA_041156925.1 Bacteroidota bacterium
AGGGATAATTCCAAGGTGCGATGATCAAAACAACCCCTAATGGATCGCGATGGATCCTGCTTGTTGATGGGAAAAACATTAAGGGCGTAGAAACTCTTTTAGGAGCTGCCCATGAAGGAAGGTTACTAATGGCAAAGTCTATTTCCTTGATAACCTGACCTATTTCAGAACCAAATGCTTCGTATTTAGATTTCCGCAAATCCTTGTACAAGGCATCATAAATTGCTTGCTCATGCATCAGGATAGCCGACTTCAATTTCTTGAGTTGATCTATTCTAAAGGCAATCGACTTTGTATGTTGGTCATTAAAAAAACCAACCTGCGCTTCAAAGATTTCCTTGAAAGCAGGTTGGTTTTCTATCGACTGATGTCTTACTGGTATTGTTGTAACTGTTGAATCCATCTTAATATATTGATATAAAACAATCAACAAGTAAGATAGTTCATTTTTACCTCATCCTAAAAACGTAGCACAACGCCTGCATTAACCAAATAATCAGCAAATGCAGCATCTCCCTTAAAATAGACCCCGGTTTTTTGGGTTCTGATTTGATCAGGAACACTTTGGGTTCTGTTGCGCTGAACTGACACCGGCAGATTGAAGAAATAGGTTACTTTGTTTTTCATATAACTCAACCCGGGTTCTATCGCTACTACATATCCAGGTCTCCTAAATCCATTGCTGCCACCAATCAAATCGACTGAGGGAATTCCATCTTTTCTGATACCCAGCGTACCAGTCAAATATTTTCCCATATAACTTATACCTGCACGATACATGTATTGATCAGCAACACTCATCACATTACTTCCATATGCAATACTCGCTGGTGTAGAAACTCCACCACGTGCAGTGGATACACCATTTTGTTCACGCGGATTAGCCATGTAGAAAAAGTTGCCATACAAAGACCAAGCATGATTAAAAGCATAATAACCAGATAGCTCAAGAGAAATCCCTGTTCCGCCATCACCTAATTGTATCGACTGATCAACTGGACCCAATACTTTGGTTGTGTCATTTCGTACAAAATAATCACTGTAACGATAATCCCCAGTCGGCAGCTTCAAACCCAATCCAGCCTGAACATTCCAGCGACTTGCCTTAAATGGATCACGCAACCAATAATAACCTGCAAACCTGATATCGCCAATGCCAAAAGAATGGGTATTGTGTCTTGCTGAAGGCCCAGCAGTATTTCCACCATGCTCATACAACGAAGAACGTGCGTTGGAAATAATTGGAAGATTTACAGCTAAAGAAAAACGACTGTTGATATTCTTTTGAATAAAAAAATCAGTACTAAATGTATGATTAATTACCTCAGTACCATTTTCAACTCTTTCCTTTTGTTCTGCCAATCCCACGAAATGTTTGTACGATTTAAAATACCTGTTATTGATGGTAAGGGACCAAGATGAAGTATCTACCGAGGTTTCATGATTGATACAAGATGCACTACCGAGTCCGCGAATAGCTACACAACCTTGTGATTTTACCTCTTTCGTAAAAAATAAAAAAGAAAAAAATGATATAATTAATATTTGAATTCTCATAAATTATTTGATTAGTTTTTGAACAACTAACGTCCCCACTCGCTTTCCCATTGCACTGCCAGAATCCAAATCAAATCTATAATGTATACCCCCGTAAAGCCTAGAAATGCTAGCTTCCCGAGCGGCATCTCTAAATGATTTAATTTCTCTGTTGGCAATTCCAAACTCAAGTAATGAAGTATCTGTAAATGATATTTCATTTCCAAAAATGGAAGTCATTACTTCTGCTGCAGCAGCAGAAATAGTTGAATGACCGCTTGTATAAGAAGGAAATGGAGGCGTTTGAATATAAGGATGCCAATCGCCTGATAATTTTTCATTGATAACTGTTTCAGGTCTAACATACTTGCTTCTGTATTTTTCATCCCAGCAACTGATGAATCCATCAAACATGGCAATAGAGGTCATTGCAAAAGCATAAACAGTAGTAGTGAAATCAGCTTTGGCTTTATGCGCTGCTATACCTACAATATTCATCCAATGTCCAGGTGGTGAAAACTTTTTAGTAGCAAACATAACGTGTCCTGATACATTCATTTTAAAAGGATTGTCATCCCAAAAATCTGCAATGTGTTTTTGTTCTTCAGATAGCGAATCGACTGTATTCTTTACTTCTAACAAGGATTGATAGTAGACAGTATTTTTTTCAAGAGAAAATACTGGAGGTCTGCCTGGCATGCATTGTGAAGCCGAGTCGAGTGCAAATGGTCTAATGGTCTTCCAATGTGGTTCCAGCCCTGTTGCGTACATAGGCGGTGTAGGAACCCATCTTCCAACAGAATCATTAATTGCGAAACGAGGTGCGCCACGAGTTTTAGCATAATTATCCCCTTTGCTCCAAGCTAGAATTGCTTTAGCAATTGAATCAGAAAATGAAACCGTATTCTTTACAATGCCATTGGGTACACCAAGGCTATCTGCCATATCTAACAAACGATCATAATAGCTCATCATACTTCCTTCAGGAAAAGTAACAGCGTTACCAACCTTTACAAAAGCAAGCAATGATGCAAGTGGATAATCAATGACTGTTCCCGGTTTCACGGTCGGCATAACTGGCATATGCTGAATGCGACCTGCCAATGATGTCAAGGAACTATCTCCAGCAACAATACACTCATAAGCAGCAATATTGGCATAGGCATAATTACGAGCAGCAATCATTGGAGGGAAATTGTTCTCCAAAACGATATCGTTCAGTTTTTTAACTGTTTTGTTATAGATGACAGGATCTGTAAACTTAGTAGTATAATTTTCTTGATTTCCACTACAGGAAAAGATTACAAGGCATACAAATGCCGAAACAATAAGACGCATAAATAAAAATTTAGGTATAAAGAAAAACAAATCGACGCTAGACTACTGATGCTGGCGGTCGCTCTATACCCAAAAGAAAAGGAGATAATTCCCTTGCAAAATATTGTGATGGATTCAAGGGGCTTATTAATTTACCAAAAGCGATATCAAAACATGCATCTGGCTCAGTACAATCAAAGGATAGCTGCTTGACTATTTTTACTGGAGTCAGCGGTGATTCTTTTTTACTATCCTGCTTATCAATATCATTGACCAATGCAAAGAAAGTTTCTCTTGCATTGTACAACCTATTTTTCTCAACGTTAGGTAAACACAAAAACGACATGCTATCGTTTACCAATTTCCTTTTTACATAATTATAATGTACACCATCAACAATCACCTCTCCATCATAACGCTCGTATGTATCCCAGTTTTGCATGTAGGGAAGTTCAATTGGAACTTTAATCTCAATAAGATCATTTTCATTGTATGCTTGGTCATCAATGGCGGCTACAAATGCTTTATCTACTTTATTGTCTAACTGATTGAATAATAGTTGATAGCCCCCTAATCCAAAGAGGTGAGCCGACAAAAAAACTATTGCTATCAACTTACGCATACCATTCAAAGATAATGGTTTTATTAAAATCGAATTTTTATCCTGCGGCAATCATACTGATCTCCACATTCACATTTTTAGGTAGTCCTTTTACGGCAACAGTCTCCCTTGCAGGATGATTTCCTTCAAAATATTGTGCATATACTTCATTAACAACGCCAAAATGAGCCATATCAGAGAGGAAAATTGTCGTTTTGACAACAGCATCAAATGAGAGTCCCGCTTCTGTAAGGATAGCCGCAAGGTTTTTCATAACCTGATGCGTTTCCTCCTCAATTGTTGTTACATCTATATTGCCCGTTTGGGGATTGATGGCAATTTGTCCGGATACAAACAAAAAACCATTGGCTTTAACCGACTGATTATAAGGACCTATAGGCGCAGGAGCTGATGCAGTATTGATGATTTGCTTGTTCATTGCAATTAATTTTAGAGGACGAAGATAATTGGTTTCTATCAACCTATTTTTGCAAATCACTAGATGTCAATGAGCGAAATAAATAGCCAACCCATTCTGTTAATCAACACTGCTTTACAAGAAGCCAGTGTTGGCATTGCTATCGATGGCAAGCTAATTGAACAAATTGGAAACTCGGTTCAAAAAGACCATGCTGCTTTTTTGCATCCTGCTATTGAAACTATTTGCAAAAACAATGGCATAATATTAAAGGACTTAAAGGCTGTTTCAGTCATTAATGGTCCAGGCTCATACACCGGACTAAGAGTTGGTCTTTCAGCAGCAAAGGGGCTATGCTATGCCAATCAACTTCCATTAATCTGTATCAATACATTGGAATGGATGGCCTTTGGAAATCATGAGCAGGCATCAGATTTGATCATACCCATGATCGATGCAAGACGAATGGAAGTCTTTACGGCTGTGTATTCAAAGCAAATGCAGCTTGTTGCACCACCATGCAATTTGATATTGGACGCCAATAGCTATAACGAACAACTAAGTCATCATCATGTATTATTTATTGGTGATGGAGCACCAAAATGGGAGACCGTATGCAAGCATGAAAATGCAAAATTTGGAACAGCACTCCACAATGAAACCCATCATGCAGCTTTAGCTGAACAGTATTTTAAGGAACAATGTTTTGCATCGTTGTTTGAAGCAACACCATTCTACACCAAGGAATTTCACAATACCCAGAAGGGATAAGGCCAACTCAATAACACATTAGATTAAGTTTTATGTTTCCGCATATTTTTGCTAAATTGTTTTAAGCACTATATTCGTAGTGCATTTAAAACCTATCTAACACACCACCTATGTCTGATTTATTAAAAGGAGATCAATTTGGTCAGCCTAATTTTTTTATTAAACCAAATCAATTGCCGACAAAAGCACCATCCTTAGATTACCTCACTATTAAAAAAGCTTCTCTCGTTTTTAGGGCAATCAATCATAAGCTCAGGCAAGAAATGATTAAGTTGATTGATAAAAGAGGGCAAGCTACAGTAACTGAAATTTTTGTGGATCTAAGACTTGAGCAATCAGTAGCAAGTCAGCATTTAGCCATTTTAAGAAGAGCAGGGATTGTCTTAACAGAGAGAGAAGGGAAATACATGTATTATAAATTGAACCTTGATCGTCTTGGAATGATCAATCAAATGGTCACAGATCTTCTCAAGTAAACTGAAAAGTATTTTATAGATTAAGCTTCCCCAAAACCTGATGTGAATATTCAGGTTTATAAGAATGTTTCCATCTTCTATGGCTCCAAAGATAGTTGGCTGGACGCTCTCTCGTTTTGTCCTCGATATACTTTATGTAACGCTGGGTTAATTCTCCAGGTGCAAGTTCTGCAGGATTATCGCTAAACTTCTCTACACTAAAACTATACAACCCTCTTTTAACTTTGTAAAAGTTGGCAAATAAAACTGCCGTATCCCTCTGGCGTGCTGCGTTTTCTGGACCCATCACAAATGGCGCAGGTTTGCCGAAAAAGTTAACCCACCATGCTTTGGCTGGATTACCTGGATTTTGATCTGCCACCAATGCCAACAAATATTGTTTATGATTATGGGGTAGAAAGTTATTCTTAAAGTCATTTGCGGGTATCAGGACTGTACCGTTTCTAGATCTGATTTTTTTAAATAGCTCGTTGAAAAACTTATTTGTGATCGGCTGATATACTGCAAGAAATGGCAACTTCATCTCTCTCGCAACTCCCAAGTTGACAATTTCCCAGCTGAAATTGTGCATGGCATGTATCTGAATATTTTTTGTAGTCCCTTCAAATGCCTTTAACATCATGGGATCCGCGACAAACATTTTATCGATCAAACGATTATCCGCACTAATCAATTTGATAGACTCCATCATAGCATCACAAAAGTTCAAATAGAATTCTTTTGCAATAGCTATTCTTTCTTCTTCCGTTTTTTCTGGAAAAGCAATCAACAAATTAGACAATACAATTTGTTTACGGTAACCAATACCAGAAAAGGCAACGTACGCCAAGAGGTTACTCAATACATAAAGTACGCGCATGGGCAACAATGAAATCCCATAGAGCAAAAAATACAAAAGCCTTTCAGTTATGCGCATGTGAGTAGCTCCTATCAATTAATGGTTGTGACTGCCATCGCAAAATGGAGGGGTCTTTGTTTTTTTACACTGACAAAGCCATACTTCTTTTTCTTCTTCAAAGGTCACTTTAAGACTAGCATATGGGTTGCCTTCGATTTTCTTGTGCTTACCATCACAAAATGGCTGCTTCTCACTCAATCCACAAGTACACCATGCATAAGTCTTACCCGCTTCTACTTTAACGCAACATGGTTCTGCTTTAGCAACAATTGGAAAACCTTCGTTTGGAATCATTTCACTCATCGTATTAAATTTTAATGTTGAATATTTTTTTCGATTAAATTCTTTAATAAATCAACCCCTTCTCCGGTTGAGGCGACTGTATTTACCACAACATTTTGTTGGTGTACTTGGTTCTTTAACTGCATGGTAAAAATATCGGCACCAGGTCTATCAGATTTATTAACGACGAACAAATCTGCTGCTTCCATTAAACCAGCTTTCATCAATTGAATTTCATCACCCGACTCTGGAACCATTACTAAAATGGTTAAATCGGCAAGGCGTGCAACTTCTACTTCAGACTGACCAACACCTACTGTCTCAATAATTACCCAATCAAAACCACAATGTCTTAGAAAATCAGTTATCTCCTTGGCATGTGGATGTAGTCCGCCTAATGAACCCCTACTAGAAAGTGAACGTATATAAACCAAAGGCTCGTTGTACCACCTTCCCATTCTTATACGATCTCCTAACAATGCTCCTTCATGAAAAGGAGAAGAAGGATCAACACAAACCACTGCCACTCTTTTACCTTCTTTAACCAACTGCTCAACCAATGCATCAACCATAGTACTTTTACCAGCACCGGGTGGACCAGTGATGCCAACCAAAGCAGCTGACTGTCCTTTAAAACCCTCTAATAAAGCAGTATAACCGGGTGTTTTGTTTTCAATCCATGATATACACCTGGCAATACTTTTTTTATCACCTTGTTGCGCCTGATGTATGATTGATTGATCCATTGAGAGGTTAAAATTATTGCATTATGACGATAAATAAAATCAAGCTTTAGCCAACTTTATCTGACCTTTGCACAAAGCAAGTAACATGAAAACCCTTTGCCTGGATTTTGGAAATACCCGAATGAAGGCTGCCATTTTTGAAAATGGTCATCTTACACACACATTTGTATTGAATGGAGATGGAATCAGCCAGATTGAAGAGATAGTAAAGGATCATCAACCAGAAAAATCAATATTGTCCTCTGTCATTCATCACGATAGTGCAATTAATGATTTGTTGCAATCTAAAACAAGCTTCCACCTTCTCAACCACCTGTCAAAACTGAATTTTACTGTCCCGGTAGGAAAACCAGAAACTGTGGGAGCCGACCGCCTTGCCTTATCCGCAGCAGTCGTACATTTCTATCCAGGCAAAAACAACCTGGTGGTAGGTTTGGGAAGTTGCATTACCTATAATTTCATCAACAAATACAACCAATTCTTGGGTGGGAGTATTTCACCCGGACTAGAAATGAGGTTCAGGGCTATGCATGAGCAAACCGCCCTTCTACCACTTATTGAGAAAGACTGGAACTTCCCTTTGGTAGGCTATGACACCAAAACCAATCTACTGAGCGGTGTAATCATGGGTATGGCCAAAGAAATTGAGGGAATAGTGGAAGAATATGAGAAAAAATACAGCAACTTTAACGTGGTTTTAACCGGGGGTGATTGCACCTATTTTGAAAGGCTCTTAAAAAAGAAGATATTTGCAGACCCCAATTTATTATACAAAGGATTGTATGCGATCAGTGAGACCAACAGCTAACGCTTTATTTTTCATTTCCTTATCTGCATGCCTGCTATTGGGTGTACATAAGAGTCAGGCACAAGAAAATTCACCCTACTCCCGCTATGGTTTAGGTGATTTAATCCCCCAGCAAAATATCCTCAACAGAGCAATGGGTGGAATCAGTACTGCTTATGCAGACTACTCTACCGTAAATTTTGCCAATCCTGCCTCATACGCTGAATTGAAAATCACCTCATTTGATATCGGACTTGATTACAACTCAAGAACCCTAAAGGCCTTGAACCCGCCTAGAAGTTTTAAATCTGCTTACCTCATCCCCTCTTATTTTCAATTAGGACTCCCACTATCTAAATCAAAGAATTGGGGAATGAATCTCGGTTTGAGACCTATTTCAAGAATCAATTATGATATCAGGGTAGATAAAAGACTAGAAGGGATTGACAGCGCTAGATATACCTATCAAGGTAATGGCGGAACCTATCAAGCTTTCACAGGACTGGGATACGGTAACAAACATTTCAATGTTGGATTCAATGTTGGCTATATGTTTGGCACAAAAGAATATGCAAGCCGACTTAATTTCCTTAACGACACCATCCCCTACAAGTCATCTAACTCGGCCGACTCTACTAGATTCGGCGGTATATTTTTCAATGTAGGTTTTCAATACAAGATCCAGCTTTCAGAAAAAGTCACCATGCGTTTAGGCGCTCATGGTAATCTACAAACCACCATGAGAGCAACAAGGAACCTTACTCGTCAGACAGTTGAATACAGTTCAAATACAGGATTGGTGGAAATTGATAGTATATATACTGGTCAGGACGAAAGAGGCACCATTATTCATCCATCTTCATGGGGGGCCGGTTTTGTGATCCATCATGAAACACAATGGCTATTTGGTGGTGAAATCAATTTCGGAAGATGGTCGGATTACCGCTACTTTGGTGCTCCTGATAATTTAGTCAACAACTGGACAGCCAGATTGGGTGCGCAAATTTTACCTAATTACAAATCTGATAACTATTTCAGTAGGATCGCCTATCGAGTAGGTGCATCATTTGGTCCCGACAATGTAAAATTGAATAAAACCATTCCTCAATACAGCTTTACATTTGGTGCGGGTCTGCCAGTGAGACGCAGTGTATATACCAACCAATACACCACCATCAATACAGCATTTGAAATTGGCTTCAGAGGTAACCGCCAAAATGATATCAGAGAAAGCTTGTTCAGGGTTTCACTCGGACTTAACCTCAGTGACATCTGGTTCAATAAGCCTAAATACCAATAAACTCAAACCAGTGCTAAGGACGACTTTCATTTTTTTACTTTCTGCAGCAATGCTCGGATGTGAAAACGATGAAGCAAAGGTCAATGCCATCTTCACCAAAAAGCTAGGCGTTGATGAAGCCATCAACATTGAAAGTTATATGAGTCAGGGTGGAAGAATGAAAGCAAAGCTTACTGCCCCAAAGATGCTCCGTTACCAAGATACCAGCTCTAGAATCGAATTACCAAATACATTACATGTAGATTTTTACGATTCTTTACTGTTCATTGAAAATAGACTGGATGCTAACTCTGCAATGTATTACGAAACAAGAAAGTACGTTTACCTCAAAGACAATATCAAGGTGTACAACATTAAGGGCGATACCCTTTTTTGTAAAGAACTAACCTGGGATCAAAACCAAGAAAGGTTTTATACCGACAAACCAGTTAGAATCAATACTCCCGATTTAATCATGTATGGCGAAGGCCTCTCTGCTCCTCAAGATTTCAAAACTTTTGAAATCTATAAAGTCACCAATAGCATTATTCGCGTTCAGCAATAACTTATAAAAAGAGATCAGTATACAAAGTTGCACCTGGAACTACAGAATAACCTGACAAATCAGTTACCCCCTCTTCTGCCAAAACATCTTCATCCAAATACAAATTACCTGTACAAGTTGATGATGGTCTCTTTAATATGGCGTAAGCCGCATCTGCTATGATCTCTGGCGTGCGACTCATATTGATCAACATTTGTCCACCTAACAAATTCATTACTGCTGCAGTAGCAATGGTAGTCCTTGGCCACAAAGCATTAGCTGCAATCCGCAAAGGCTTCAACTCTTCTGCCAAACCAATGGCCATCATACTCATGTTGTATTTACTCATGGTATAAGCCAAATGATTGCCCAACCATTTAGGATCCATATTGATGGGCGGAGATAAATTTAAAATGTGCGGATTAGCCCCTTTTTTCAAATGAGGTATGCAATGTTTAGATACCAAAAATGTTCCTCTTACATTGATATCATGCATCAAATCAAAGCGCTTTGATTCAGTGGCTTCAGTCGTGGTAAGTGAAATTGCCGAAGCATTATTAATCAATATATCAATACCACCAAAATGCTCAACTGCCTTATTAACTGCATCTATTATCTGGTCTTCATTACGAATATCACAAACTACTGCAAGCGCTTTACCTCCAGCTGCTTCAATTTCTGCTGCAGCAGAATAAATAGTACCTCCAAGCTTTGGATTTTCTTCAACCGACTTTGCTGCAACAACTATATTGGCTCCATCTTTGGCAAGCTTCAAGGCAATTGCTTTTCCTATTCCTCTACTCGCGCCCGTAATGAAAACTGTTTTGCCTTTAAACATATAAAGTGATTTATATTTTGTTATTTAATGGTGCTGATATCATCTAATGCATAAACACCGCGACCATATGTGGCTATGACAAGATTCCTATCACGTGGATGAATAAACAAATCCTGAACAGAGACAGTCGCTGGAAGATTCGCCTGAAGCGACTTCCATGATTTGCCTGAATCAGTACTTACATAAATTCCCATATCCGATCCGCAATACAAAACATTAGGATGCTTATCATCTTCTCTAATTACGTTGACAGGAGAAGCAGGCAAGTTGGCTGCTAAACTTCTCCATGTAGTGCCATTGTCATCAGACACATAAACATAAGGCTTATCGTCATCTTCTCTCCTATTACTCAACGTTAAGTAAACTCTGTTTTCTTTTACTGCAGAAGCAACCAAGCGAGATACATGTGCATTTTGTGGAATGCCTTTCATGATCGAAACGAATTCTTTTCCTTCAGCCATTCTAACCCAAACGCGACCATCATCAGTTCCCACATACAACAAACCTTTTTTAAGAGGAGACTCATCTATGGCAGTAATTGCTTGGTGGTTGATGGCATATGGTGTTCTTCCCATATGTTCTTTGTTGTTGTAAGTGAGATCACCACTGATGCGCTTCCATGAATTTCCGCCGTCTTTCGATTCAAACAAATATTGAAAACCATGATAAATAGTCTTGTTATCATGTGGCGACAACATGGTATAAGCCAACCATTCACCTCTGTGCACTTCTTCGTCAGCTGCCTTTGTTGGAAAAATATCTTTGCTGCGAATAGAATCTGGATGCGGTTTCTTTCCCCATGGCGTCTTCGGCATTCTCAAATCACTTTTCATCAATCTGCCGTAAAATGAGCTGGCATACATGATATCCGGATCTTTCGGATCCATTGCAATGATAGTACCTTCACCACCCGGCGCATCGTCCCATGCCATAATACCTTCAGGCTTTTTACCAAAGGTATTTTTAACACTACCCATATAACTTCCTTCATCCTGAACAGAACCCACTACGTTATAAGGTTGTTTCATATCGTAGGTGATGTTGTAAAATTGTGTAGTTGGAATCTTTCTGAAAAAGTTCTTCCATTTTGCAC
>JBEBDP010000114.1:0-3670 GCA_041156925.1 Bacteroidota bacterium
CCGGAAGTGGTTCACATGAAGACCCAGAAGCCAACAGACGTTTTTCAGGAGTACTTCACAGCAAATCTATTCCACACGAACTTGAT
Organism: Bacteroidota bacterium; assembly: GCA_041156925.1. Taxonomy (GTDB): domain Bacteria; phylum Bacteroidota; class Bacteroidia; order Chitinophagales; family Chitinophagaceae; genus Pollutibacter. The sequence goes on from JBEBDP010000114.1 coordinate 87, forward strand.
ATTTGGGGAGATGACATCCATCATGATTGGCCTACTTGGAGGCAAATGTTACCTTATGTACTAGGGAAAAGTTAATAGGGAATAGGGAGTAGAAATTTTGCGCCCTTTTGTCTGTTCGCTATTCCCCTCCTATACTAGGAGGGAGTCCGAATCCGACTTCGGTGGATGAGAGACGTGGTATCCTTACTCCCCTCCTAATATAGGAGGGGCTCCGAGTCCGCCTTCGGCGGATGAGAGAGGGGTGGTATTCCCTTATCTTTGCCACATGGAAAAAAAGCTATTCCTGCTCGATGCCTTTGCCCTTATTTTTCGCGCCTATTATGCATTAATTAGAAGTCCAAGGATCACCAGTAAAGGGAAAAATACAAATGCTCAATTTGGTTTTACCAATGCATTGATCGATTTATTGAATAAACAAAAGCCATCGCATATGGCTGTATGTTTTGATACAGCTGCACCCACAGAACGTCACACAGATTTTGCTGATTACAAAGCCAACCGTCAAGAAGCGCCAGAAGATTTATTGGCTTCTATTCCAGATATTAAGAAAATCATTGAAGGATTAAACATCCCTATAATAGAAACAGATGGATTTGAGGCCGATGATGTGATTGGCACTTTAGCAAAACAAGCAGAAAAAGAAGGTTACGAGGTATACATGGTAACGCCTGATAAAGATTATGGTCAGCTCGTTAGTGATAATATCAAAATATTCAAACCGCCTTACCAAGGAGGTGATTTTGAAATTATTGGTCCGAAAGAAGTATGTGAAAAATGGGGCATCGAACATGTTGCACAAGTAATTGACATACTTGGCATGATGGGTGATGCAGTCGATAATATACCTGGTATACCAGGCGTAGGAGAAAAGACTGCTGCTAAATTATTAGCAGAATATGGTAGTCTTGAAAACGTATTAGAGCATGCAGATAAAATAAAAGGTGCTTTAGGAGAAAAAGTGCGTCAAGGAAAAGAGTTAGCCATCATGAGTAAAAAACTGGCAACCATCATTACATCAGTACCAGTTGAATTCCATGAAGAAAACTTTAAAGTAAAAGAACCAAACAAAGAAGCACTTAAAGAGATATTCATTGATCTTGAATTCAGGACAATTGGAAAACGTATTCTAGGTGAAGATATACCCGTTGCTGGTCCCGCTGAAAAACCTGGCACAACCGTCCAAGGTGATTTATTTGGTGGTGCAGGAACAACAGTCGCTGTATCTGAAATCAACGTAGAAGTAGAAACAGCAGAAAACAGTGAACCGCTGGTTGAAAAAAATATTCACAATACTCCTCACCAATATGATTTAGTTGATACAAAAGAAAAAATTAATGAACTGATTAGTTCATTATCAAAAGAAAAAGAAATCTGCTTTGATACTGAAACAACGAGTTTAGATGCGAATCAAGCTGAATTGGTAGGATTGAGTTTTTCAACTAAACCCGGCACTGCAAGCTATGTTCCGTGCAGTAGTGATCGCGCACAAACGATGGAGATTTTAAAATTATTTCTTCCATTGTTCAACGATGCATCAAAAAAATGGATTGGACAAAACATCAAATACGACTTACTGGTTTTGAAAAACCACGACATTGATCTTGCAGGTGAAATTTTTGATACTATGCTTGCCCACTACGTAATTGATCCAGAGGGAAAAAGAGGCATGGACCAACTCAGTGCAAAATACTTAGGCTATGAGCCAGTTCACATAGAAGAACTGATTGGGAAGAAAGGCAAAACGCAAGGCAACATGCGTGATGTGGAAATTGAGAAAGTAAAAGAATATGCAGGTGAAGATGCAGACATTACACTCCAATTGAAGCATTTGTTTGAGCCAGTGCTCAAACAGAAAGAGGTGGAAAAAGTATTTAGCGAAGTAGAAAATCCATTGGTCAAGGTTCTGGCTGACATGGAGTTTGAGGGAGTAAGAGTTGATATCGACTTCTTAAAAGAGTATTCAAAAGAACTTGAAAAAGAAGCAAAGATTGCTGAAGAAGCTGTGTATAAAACTGCAGGTGTCAGATTTAATCTTGCATCACCAAAACAATTGGGTGAAGTGTTATTTGAAAAGTTAATGCTAGATCCTAAAGCAAAGAAAACAAAAACAGGACAATACGCAACCGGAGAAGATGTATTGCAAAAATTAGCAAATCAGTTTCCTATTGTATCAGATATACTTGCCTTTAGACAATTGACAAAATTAAAATCAACGTATGTTGATGCACTTCCAGAATTGATCAATCCTAAAACAGGAAGAGTGCATACTACATACGGACAAGCAGTGGCAGTCACAGGAAGATTGGCAAGTAATAATCCTAACCTCCAAAACATCCCAGTAAGAAGCGATAGGGGTAAGGAAATCAGAAAAGCATTTATTCCAAGAGATAAAGATCATGTGTTGATTTCGGCCGACTATTCACAAATAGAATTAAGAGTAGTAGCTGCCATCAGCGGTGATCCTAATATGTGTGAAGCATTCAGACTGGGTAAAGATATTCATACTGCTACAGCTGCTAAAGTATATGGAGTTGCAGAAGAAGAGGTTACCAAAGAAATGAGATACAAGGCCAAGAGTGTAAACTTTGGTATTATATACGGACAAGGAGCATTTGGTCTGGCAGACAATTTGGGTATCAGCAGGACAGAAGCAAAGACCATCATCGATAATTACAAAAAAGAATTTTCTGGAATTACCGGCTATATGGATAGCACCATCAATTTCGCAAGAGAGAAGGGCTATGTAGAAACATTAATGGGTAGAAAAAGATGGTTAAGAGACATCAACTCTTCTAATTTTACAGTGAGGGGATTTGCTGAACGAAATGCCATCAACTCACCCATACAAGGAACTGCAGCAGATATGATTAAACTTGCCATGATAAAAGTGAGCAAGGCCATCAAGAAAGAAGGATTTAAAAGTAAAATGATTCTTCAAGTGCATGATGAATTGATCTTTGATGCATTGCGTTCAGAGGCAGATGCCTTAAAGGCCTGTATTTTAGAAAATATGGAATCGGCTTTACCTCTTCCCAATCAAGTACCTGTGATTGCTGAAGCAGGAATGGGAGAAAACTGGTTAGAAGCACATTGATAGTAGTATAGTTCAGAGATAAATTATTTAGAAGTTGATCAATCCTATATAATGATTACAAGATTTTTTATTCTTTTATTCAAGTTAAATGGATGGAAGATTGTTGGAACCGTCCCTCCAGAAATCAAGAAAGCTGTCGTTATTGCTGCACCACATACTTCTAATTGGGACTTTGTATATGCAATGGCCATATTTCGTATGTTAAAGTTGAATGTGCGATATCTTATAAAAAAAGAGTTGAATTTTTTCCCTTTAAGCATTTTACTAAAAAACACAGGGGCTATACCTGTAGAACGAAGTAAAAAACAAAATCTTACCGATCAAATCATTGAGAAATTTAATCAAAGTGAAGAGCTGCTTGTGACTGTACCAGCAGAAGGAACAAGAAAGAGAGTTGAAAAATGGAAAAGCGGATTTTATTATGCAGCACTTGGTGCTAACGTTCCAATTCTTCCGGGCTATCTTGACTACAAGAAAAAAGAAGGTGGAT
>JBEBDP010000115.1:0-4998 GCA_041156925.1 Bacteroidota bacterium
ATTCAAACACCACCTTTTCCTGAATATACTTCTGGTCATAGTACTGTATCATCAACAGCTGCAGAAATTTTAACTTCAGTTTTTGGTGATGGATTTGCTTTCACAGACTCTTCAGAATTAGAATACAATCTACCCGTAAGATCATTTAACTCATTTAGAGAAGCTGCCTCAGAAGCTTCAATAAGTAGGGTATATGGAGGTATACATTATCGCTCTGGATGTGAAGCTGGTAACAAGCAAGGAAAAAAATTAGGAGCAATAATCCTAAAAAAACTTCAAGAGTAAAGATTAGTGTTTACAATCTTCAGTGTGACAATGATCGGCAATTCTGCATTGTCTATAATTGATGAAATGCGCTGAAACAATCAAAATAACTGCCGGTACCAAAAACCAGATTTGGTATTGATGGAAAACCTGTTTAACCAATAATAAACTGATTCCAATAATAAATACAATTATTGGTAAGAGCCTATGGTGATGCTTTTTAAACCCGTGGGTAAGAGAGTGGAGACCTATGCCCATGGCTAAGAGAATCATGAAAATTTCAAACCAAAAATTATTGATGATGTTAATTCCTAGGATAGGTAGACTACTCATGAGCAAAGGAAGGACTGCACAGTGAATTGCGCAGGCTATCGAAGCAGCTATTCCTAAAGCGTCATAGTTAATCTTGAACATAAGAGGACAAAATTAAGTATTTTGCAACAAAGTTGCATTCTTAATTCAGGTCTAAATCCATTTCTCCTGCTTAATTTTGTTTTAATACTACTATATGAGTAAGAAAGGTCTGACATATTTGTTGTTTTTTGTGGTGCTTTTGGGTGGCTTTTATGCTGCATTGATCACCTTTACAGATTTTGAAAAAGTTAAACTTCCTGTTTTAAATTCTGTACAGCCGTTTTCATTTGTTCGACAAGACAGTACAGTTGTTTCTCAAAAAGATTTAGGGAATAGGGTTTATGTAGCAGAATATTTCTTTACTACCTGCAAAGGAATTTGTCCCAAAATGAATAAGAATATGCAAGTGGTATATGAGAAGTATAAGAATAACCCTAATTTTTTGATTCTTTCCCATACGGTTAATCCTGAGAATGATTCAGTGCCAGTATTAAAAAAATATGCAGATTCACTTGGCGCATCAACCAATAATTGGTGGTTTTTGTATGGATCGAAAACTGATTTGTATAAATCTGCCAGAGAGAGTTATTTATTAGATGATCCTAAAAACAGCAGCAAGAATATAGATGATCAGTTTTTACATACACAGTTTTTTGCCTTAGTAGATAGACAGGGCAGGGTTCGTGGTATTTATGATGGAATCAAAAAAGACGAGGTGGATCAGCTCATGGTAGACATAGAAGAACTTATAAAAGAATAAATGAGCAGAGTAGAATCAATATTGAAGAATAGTTCATTAAGTGTTACTGCTAGCAGAAAAAGAATTCTTGATATTTTTTTATCTGCCAACAATGCATTGGCACATCAAGATATAGAAATAAAATGTGCAGATGAATATGATAGAGTAACTATCTATAGAACACTACAAACCTTTTTAGAAAAAGGAATTATACATAATATACCAACTACTGATAACGCAGTTCGTTATGCACTTTGTAATGATGCATGTATCAGTTCTGGACATCATCATGACAATCATGTTCATTTCCTATGTGATGCCTGCGGAAAAACTTTATGTCTTGATGAAGTGATGATTCCTACAGTGAAACTACCTGCAGGCTATGCAATGAAAGAAATAAATATGGTAGTTTCTGGAACGTGTAAAACCTGTAAAAAATAAAAGTCCCGATGTAAAAACACCGGGACATTCGTTAAGGCTCTGATTAGTAGCAATTCAAAGGTATACTATACCAGCTCCACTACCTAATAAACCCACTACCCTAATAGTGGTACTACTTAAGTGAGTCTAATTCGTTCTTGACAAAAAGCATCAGTTCGCTGATGTTCTTATGAGAAAAATCAAAATCTATTCCAGCAGCTTTGTACAATTCAGGAAGTGTTTTGGTACCACCTAAACTCAAAGCATACTTATAGTTATCCAGTGCTTGTTTAGGATTTTCTTTGTATTGTTTCCACATACCAATTGCACCTAACTGCGCAATACCATATTCTATATAGTAAAATGGCACTTCAAATAGATGTAATTGCTTCTGCCAGCCATAAGACCTGAATTTTTCAAGTCCGCTGTGGTCAATACCTGTAGATGTGAATTTGTTTAATATGTTCATCCAATTTTCTTCTCTCTCTTCAAGTGTATGATTGGGATGTTCATATACCCAATGTTGAAACTTATCAATGATGGCAATCCAAGGGAAAATAGTAATGACTCTTTCTAGTTGATGGCGTTTGGCTCTTTTCATTTCTTCTTCACTATCAAAGAATGTTTCCCAATGATCCATGGTGAACAATTCCATTGACATACTCGCTACTTCAGCCATTTCTGTTGGATATTCTTTAAATGCAGTTAATGGTAACTCATGAGCCAAGAAAGAATGTATAGCATGACCAGCTTCGTGTACCATAGTTGTTAGATCAGACATTTGAGCAGCTGCATTCATAAATATGAATGGTGCTCCACTTTCAGCAAGTGGCATGTTGTATCCTCCAGGCGCTTTACCTTTTCTACTGTCTAAATCAAGATGATTGAGTTCATCCATTTTACGCAGACAATCACCAAAGAAAGGATCAAGTTGATCTAAGCAAGTGATTGATTTTTTCAACAAATCTTTTCCATCGGTAAAAGGGCGTAGAGGATGTATACCTGCTGGTTCTGCTTCTGTGTCCCAAGGCCTCATGATATCTATATTCAATCTTTTTGCTTGTTCATTATAGATATCATTAATTAAAGGAAGAACAGATTCTTGTACAGCATCATGAAATTTGAAACAAGCTTCAGGTGTGTAGTCAAATCTTCCCATTTCAGCGAACTTATAATCTCGGTAGTTGCTAAAACCTGCATTCAATGCTATTTGATGTCGAAGTGCGATAAGTTTAGAATAAAGTTCATTTAAAGCTTCCCTATCTGCATATCGCCTTTCAGCAATTTTTCTATAGACTGTTTCTCTCACTGATCTGTCTTCATGCTCTAAGAATTTTGCAGCTTGTTGTAGCGTGTACTCTTGACCCTCATGCTCAATCATCATCTTACCAGCAATTGCACCATACTGTTGTTGAAGCACGCTTGCTTCTGCTTGAAGCGGTATGTTTGATTCTCTAAATAAATCAATGCTTTTTTTCACCGAACGTAAATAGGTAAAATACTTTTGTTCGTCCAGTGCTTTAGTAAAGGGGCAATTGATTAATTTTTTATTCAACTGATCTGCATAAGGTTGAATCTTGGGTTGAATTTCCATGAAGAAGAAATTAAATGCCTCTTCAAGTGCCTTGTTTTCCGTATCACAAGTCATTCTAACTTGTCTCCAACATGCATCTTCGCTGATAAAAGCTTCAACCTCACTCATGTCTTGCAGCCACTGCTCTAAATCATTTTCTGATTCTATAGATCTCTCTACCAATTGAATAAAATAGGGTTCTAAACTATTCCAATCAGTTAGTTTAAAATCGGATGGCAGAAAACTATGTTTCAGTTTCTGAATGTTTGCACTGTATTGCATTGTAGTTCGGTTTAATTAACCTTCTTGTCCTGGTTCTTCTGGAGCTTCAGTAAGCTTAATTTCAATGTTGTGTTTTTTGATAACATTGAACCAACGGACCATTTTTTTCATATCGCTGCTGTACACCCTTTCAAAATCCATTTCAGGGAATACCTTTTGAAAATAAGATAGTACCGCTTTATTGTCTTTTTCAGAAGGAAGTGTTTCAGTACTTGCATTCATTGCTTTAAACACATCTGCAAGGTTAACATTCTCATCATTTGTGTACACCTCAATTGATTCAAGATGTGAAAATTGATGAAGTCTGTTTGAGATAAATTTGGTGGTATTGTCTTCTAGCGACTTTAAAATAGCACCATCATTCTTACTGCTAACTAATTCAAATAGTCCTGAAAATCCTGTTACAGAAATAAGTTTGTTGTATTCCATGATCACAAATTAATGGACGCAAGTTACAACCTATTTATTGAATATTGTTTTCAGCTAGTATCTTGTTGATTCGATTTTCTACTGATTCCAGATCACTGTATCCCCTTGCAATCATGTATAATTTAGATTCTTCCAATTGCAGAAAAACCGTTGGAAATCCATTTACCCTAAGTTGTTGAACTAGAGCAAAATCATAGTTGGCTTTTTCCTTGTAGACTTCGCTGGTAAGTTTGCTGTAAAAATCCTCTTCATTTATCTGGTATTTTTCAAGCAAATGGCGATACGCTTCTTTGTCGGTCAAATCTCTACCTTCAAAATGAAGCGCATATTGAAGATCTGATGCAAATGAGATGGTTAGTTCTGGTTGTAGTTCTCTAAAAATAGACATAGCGATTGCAGCCATTTCAGAATTGGGGTACCAATCGCTTTCATCAGGATGATTGATATGCCATAAATAATCTGGTCCGAATGTTACTCCAGTCATATTTTCAACCGTCTTATAAGCATCTTTAATATAGGAAGCAATATTACCTATGTGTTGTGTAGATTCAACAGGAATCATTCCGCCCGATATCGTTTCAAAGTCGAATTTGTCTTTGTGGTTTTCCCAGATTGCTTTGATAACCGGACTAAATCCATAGCACCATCCACAGTAAGCATCGTAACAATAAATTATTTTGGGTTTCATAGCTTATGAAAACTTAATTGCATCAATATTGAATAGTTCAGGATACTTACCAGTTTTATCTTCAAAAAAAGTTCTTAGTTTGAGTAGATCTGCCTCTACATTTCCTGTTGGATATATTGGTGCACCAAATCCACCTTCTTTTTTCTTGTAGTCAAGATAGCCCGGAAGAATTGGAACGTTAGCACCAAGTGCTGCATAATAAAATCCGCTTTTCCATTTTTCAACTCTCTTTCTTGTTCCTTCTGCTGG
>JBEBDP010000116.1:0-4462 GCA_041156925.1 Bacteroidota bacterium
ACTGCGATTAGACGCTTTTTTTCTGTTATACGTATTGAAAAGAAAGAAGTCTCGGCTATTTATTTTTATGCAATTCTCAGTGGTCTGATTCAGCTTTCTTTACCTCTTGGTATTCAGGCTATCATCAATTTTTCTCAGGTTGCTGCTGGGCGGACTAAATTACCAGTCTCCATGTGGCTGCTCATTTTTTTGGTTGTAGGCGGTGTGCTTGTTGTGGGCATAGTCCAGGTAAACCAAATGAAAGTAGTGGAAAGAATTCAACAAAGAATTTTTACCCGATATGCCTTTGAGTTCACCTATAAAATCCCTCGTTTTGATATCAAGCAAGTAGACAAATACCATCTCCCTGAATTAGTTAATCGTTTCTTTGATACCATTTCCTTGCAAAAAGGGTTATCCAATTTGCTTTTAGATATTCCGCTGGCGATCATTCAAATTGTTTTCGGACTTATTTTATTATCCCTGTACAGCCCGCTTTTTGTTCTCCTAGGAATACTCTTAATTCTTATTTTATACATCGTTCTCAATCTTACTGCGAAAAAAGGTTTAGATGCGTCTCTTCGTGAAAGTGATTTCAAATACAGCGCAGCAGCATGGATAGAGGAACTCGCAAGAACATTCAAGACTTTCAAAGTATCCGGAAAACAAAATTTGCATCTTCAGAAAACAGACAAACTTGTTGTTGGTTATCTTGAATCACGTACTGATCACTTTGATGTATTGAAATTTCAATACTGGAGTTTAATTCTATTCAAACTCCTTGTTACTGCAACCATGTTAATTGTAGGGGCAGTTTTATTGATAGAGCAACAATTGAATGTCGGACAGTTTATTGCTGCAGAGATTGTTATACTAACAGTTTTGTCAGCCGTTGAAAAACTTATTCTTAGTCTTGATAAAGCATATGATGTGCTTACAAGTCTAGAGAAATTAAGTAAAGTAACTGATCAAGAATTAGAGGAATCTTCAGCAACACTTTACAATAGAAATCCAAGCGGCGTAAGTATTAGCTTGAACCAATTGTCGTTTGGATACAAAGACGCAAATAAGATTTTACATGATCTTAATTTGGACATCAAATCTGGGAGTAAGATTTGTATCAATGGAGAAGCCGCTTCTGGCAAATCAGTTTTACTAGAATTGTTAGCAGGGGGATTTCCTGATACACAAGGTACCGTGTTGGTAGACGGACTACCCATAGGTAATTATAATATTGAGTCGTATCGAAGACAAATTGGTGTTTTCTACCATGAGCAAGATATTTTCAAAGGAACACTCTATGAAAACATTACCATGGGCGACACTTCAATTGAGCCATCACATTTGCTTGAATTAGCAAAAGTAGTTGGTTTAGATGGATACATTACATCACTTCCGAAAGGATTTGATACTGAATTGAGCCCTACTGGAAAAGGGATGAGTAGTATCATCGCTAAGAAAATTTTGCTGGTTAGGGCTTTTGCTAATTCACCTGTATTATTACTGCTAGATGAGCCATTTGAAATTGCTGGTGGTGAAAATTGTGAAAGGATTACAGATTATTTAATCAACTTGAAAAATGTAACAGTTGTGGTAGTTACAGGGGATAAAAATTTTGCTTCACAATGCGATCAAGTGATTACAATGTCAAATGGCTCAATTATCAATCGCAAAAGCTAGGTTTATTTAAAAAAGAATTCAGTTTGAATCATGAAAAAATTATCTCAACATATTTATAGTGAGACAGGGTACACCCCTTCTTCTACAGATAAAATATATATGTCCAATAAGGCAAATACTGTTCGATATTGGTCTTATGGTATTGGCGGCTTTTTTATTATTTTACTGTTCCTGCCTTGGACACAAAATATTTCTGCAAATGGAAATGTAACTACCCTTTACCAAGATCAGCGACCTCAACAAATGAATTCAATTATTGCTGGTCGTATTGTTAAATGGTTTGTTAGAGAAGGTGATTTCGTAAAAAAGGGAGATACCATTGTTCAGCTGCTTGATGTAAAAGATGATTTCCTTGATCCTAAACTTGTTGAAAGGACAGAAGAACAGTTGTTATCAAAACAACAAAAAATTGATTTTTATAGACAAAAAATTAACGCAACTGAAAGCCAGGTAACTGCAATCGAAGGGATGAGGACGTTCAAGTTGAGTGCACTCGAAAATAAAATGGATCAGTTGCGTAGAAAGGTTATAAGTGATAGTGCAGAATTAGCTGCTGCTCAAATTGATTATGGAATCGCAGATCAGCAATTGACACGTGCTAAAAAAATGTTTAGTGATGGTATTATCGCTTTAACTGAATTGGAACGAAGAACTGCAATGTTCAATAAATCGCTTGCCCTCCTCACAGAAAAGCAACAGAAATTCCAAAATACCAAGCAAGATATTGTTATCTGTAGAATGGATATGAATGTTGTGCAACAAGAGGCGGCGGATAAAATTTTTAAGGCAAGAAGTGAAATTGCAGCAGCTCAGTCGGAAATAGCAAGTACTGATGTTGAGGTTTCAAAGAACCAGAACCAACTTGCAAACTATGTCATTAGAGGAGGTCAGCGTTGGTTGATTGCTCCTCAAAGCGGACAAATTACCAAAGCAAGAAAAGCGGGTATCAATGAAACTGTAAAGGAAGGCGATATGATTGTTGAAATCGTACCCGATAAAGTTGATCATGCTGCAGAGATTTATGTAAAACCTATGGATCTGGTGTTGTTGAATATTGGTCAAGAAGTAAGATTGATTTTTGATGGTTATCCAGCTATCGTATTTTCAGGATGGCCCTCTGCTAGTTATGGAACATTTGAGGGAAAAATAATTGCGGTTGAAACCAATCGAAGTGAGAATGGTAAGTTCAGAGCACTTGTTGTTCCAGTTGAAAAAGATAAACCTTGGCCAAAGGATATTAAATTAGGTGCAGGCGCACAAGGTTTCGCTTTGTTGAAAGATGTCCGTATATGGTTTGAACTTTGGCGTCAAATCAATGGGTTCCCTCCGGAATATTATAAACCAACGCCAGCAGAGAAAAAATCTTAATTGAAGCGTTGTAATATGGTGAAGTCATTTTATTCTACAGTCCTTTTTTTGTTTTGTTTCTCGTGGCTATCCGCTCAGCAAAAAGTGTTGTCACTTGAAAACACGCTAGATATTATTAGGCAGTACCATCCTATTGCAAAGCAATCACTTCTCTTGGTGGATATGGCTGAAGCAAATTTACAAGCATCAAGAGGTGCATTTGACCCATCTTTTTATTCGAGAAATGAACGTAAAACCTTTGATGGGAAAACTTATTATAATTATTCAAACCCGGAAATAAAAATTCCAACTTGGTTTGGCATCAATGTAAAAGCAGGTTTTGAAAATAACCAAGGTGATAAAATCAATCCCGAAATAACACCCAATCAATCTACTTATGTTGGGGTTTCATTCCCTGTATTAAAGGGATTATTATTGGATCAAAGAAGAGCAATGCTTCAGCAATCCAAACTCATGGTTCAAAAAAGTAAGCAAGAACAACTCTTAATGGTCAATGACCTTTTATTTGAGGCGGCTGATGTGTATTGGAAATGGGTGTCTGCTTATCAGGTTTATAACGTGCTGACAAACGCAGTAGCATTTAATGAAAAAAGATTTGAGTTTGTAAAATTATCATATCAATCAGGTGACAGAGCAGCTATTGATACTACAGAAGCACTATCTCAATTACAAGCAATCCAAACTATTCAATCACAAGCTTGGGCAGAACTACAAAAGCAGCGTTTGTATTTAAGTAATTTCATGTGGAATGAAGCAGGTGAGCCCTATGAATTATTGTCAGATGTTTCTCCAGATCCTTCATGGAATATAGTAGAGATAACAAATTATCCTATGCCTAATTTGGATCAGACGGTATCTGTTGCATCTACAGCACATCCAAAATTAGTGGCACTTGACTTCAAACAACGTGTATTAGAAGTTGATAAACGCTTAAAGTTTCAAGGCTTGTTACCAACTTTAGATTTGAAATATAATTTTTTGAATAAAGGTTACAATACTCCTAAATTTTTTACGCAGCCTTTAATGGAAAACAATTATCGATTTGGTATACAATTTGGCTTGCCCCTCTTTCAGCGTGAAGCTAGAGGAGAATATCGTGCTGCAAAAATTAAGCTTACCGACTTAGACTATACCCAACAACAAACACAATTAGAAATAGTCAACAAGGTTAAAGCCACATACAATGATTTGTTGGCTACACAGTCTCAGGTTCTTTTGTACCAGAGTAATGTAAATAATTTGCAGCGTTTACTCAGAGCAGAAGAAGAAAAGTTTTCAATTGGTGAGAGCAGTATGTTTCTAGTCAACTCAAGGGAAACTAAATTGCTTGAATCTCAGCAGAAGCTCGCAGAATTAAAAGCAAAGTTCTTTACTAAACTACTTGCTGTTCAATGGGCAAGTGGACAAATACGTTGATTTTCCTTCTTGCTAATTG
>JBEBDP010000117.1:0-3184 GCA_041156925.1 Bacteroidota bacterium
AACATAACGAAGAGCTCACTTTGGATTACGCCAAATTATTAGATAAAGAAATGGAACCTTTTCAATGCAACTGCGGTGCAGTAAATTGCAGGGGAGTCATTAGCGGATAAAACAAAAACTCCCCTCCTAGAATAGGAGGGGCTCCGAGGACCCGCTTTGGCGGGGACGAGTGAGGGGTGGTACTTAAATTAACAAAATCAACTCCCCTCCTAGACTCTGAGTGGTAATCGTACCACCCCGTCTGTTAATTGCTGCGCAATTAACATCCACCCCTCCTTTCCAAGGAGGGGAGTTTTGGGTGCCGCACAAGTGCGGCGGGGTGGTACTTAAATATTAAAACATGAAAAAACTATTAGTCCTTTTATTTATTACAGGATCTGCATTCGGACAAAACAAACTAGAGGTCATCTCCATGGAGGAGACCAGAAGAATTGAAGCAACACTTTCTTCTGATGAAATGCAAGGCAGACGGACCTTTACACCAGGTATTGAAAAAGCGGGACATTTCATCGCTTCTGAATTTGAGAAAATTGGTTTGAAGAAATGGGGCAACAGCAATTCGTTCTTACAATCCTTTGCTATGATTCGTCCTAAGGTTACTTCAGTGCAAGTGGATGTCAAAGGCAACACCATCGATCCTAAGAAAGTCAGCATCAGTTCTGTTCAAAAAACACTGAGCATCACAGAAAAATCAGGTTATGAAATCGCGAGCATTCCAAGAGGTGCCAACTTTGTAAACGAGTGGAGAAAAATTTCATCTTCTACCAAGAATACTGTTGTATTTGTTGATAGCACCCACGAACAAATCTTTGCAAGAGCAACACAACGAGGCGGACAATTTTATCAAACTCAACCGAACATTGTATTTGTAATTCAAAATGAAACACCAGCAAGTTTCAAAATTGAAGCAACCCAAGATCTAACAGAAATGCCTTTGGCCAATGTAGTCGGTATCATCCCTGGAAAGTCAAAAGCGAATGAATACGTGATCTTCTCTGGTCACTATGATCATCTAGGTATCAACACCAGAAACATGAAGGACAATGATTCCATCTACAATGGTGCAAACGATGATGCAGCTGGAACTACAGCCATGATCATGTTGGCTAAATATTACAAGGCTTTGAACCAAAACGAAAGAACCTTAGTCTTTGCTGCTTTCACTGCAGAAGAGATTGGAGGTTTTGGCGCAACCTATTTTTCTAAGCAATTTGATCCCAAACAAGTCATGGCCATGTTCAATATCGAGATGATTGGTACAGAAAGCAAGTGGGGAAAGAACAGCGCCTATATCACAGGATTTGACAAAACCAACATGGGAGAGATATTACAAAAGAATTTAGAAGGCACAGGGTTTACCTTCCACCCAGATCCCTATCCTGATCAGCAATTATTTTACAGATCAGATAATGCAACACTAGCAAGACTAGGTGTTCCTGCACATACCATCTCAACAGCAAAAATGGACCAAGAACCGCATTACCACAAAGCAAGTGATGAAATTGGCACATTAGACATGGATAACATGTCGGCCATCATTCGAGCAATTGCCTTAAGTGCAAGAGGTATTGTTGCAGGAAAAGAAACACCCACAAGAGTGGATACTAGTACTTTACGATAAACATTACCCAAAACAACGCATAAAAAAATCCCGCCTAATAAGCGGGATTTTTAATTTATTGTCCTTGTCCCAAGGAGTATTTTTCAATCCCATCGAAAGCATAGAGGTTTTCAGTTTTAATGATATCTAGATCAAATTGAATTCCTTGTGAAAGCAATTCAATGATCGATTGCTTGGTGATGGATGCACCCTTAACTGGTTTAAATCTGCACCTCCAATGATCTGTACAAAAAGTCTCTTTGAAACCTTCTGGCCAAACTTTGATACCTCTATTGGTGATCATGGTAAGTTCAATACCGGTTACATTCACTTGCTTAACAAGTGCTGCGAGTTCATTTGGATCTTCACCTCTCCAATGAAGAAAAATATCTACGCCGACTAAATCTTTTTTAGCAGCAGCCTTGCGCTGGTACTTAGGAAGATTCATGATCGTATTATCAGAGTAGGTAACCGACTTCAATACAGATGGTTCATTTCCTAAATTACCAATCACTGCTTCAGCAAATTCTTTAGTCCCTACTTTCACTTTGCTTGTCCCCTCTTTGTAAATATCAAAAGTGTGAACACCATCTTCGATAGTTTTCAACCAAGCATTTTGAATTTTTTGTGCAACACCTGTCTGGCCAATATGCGTAAGCATCAAAATAGCACCTTGTAATAAGCCAGATGGGTTAGCAATATTTTGTCCAGCAATCATGGGTGCAGAACCATGGATGGCTTCAAACATTGCACACTCTTCACCAATATTAGAAGAGCCTGCTAGTCCCACTGAACCTGTAATCTGAGCAGCAATATCACTCACCACATCACCATAAAGGTTAGGCATTACAATCACATCAAACACTTCAGGTGTATCAGCTATTTTAGCTGCACCAATATCAATGATCCAGTGTTCAGTTTCAATTTCTGGATATTCTTTCGCAATGTCATTGAAAATTTCATGAAATAAACCATCAGTTTGCTTCATGATATTATCCTTGGTAAAACAGGTTACTTTTTTTCTGTTTTGTTGCTTTGCATACTCGAAAGCATAACGTACAATTTTTTCAGAACCCGGGCGACTAATCAGCTTAAGACACTGCACCACTTCATCCGTCTGTTGGTGCTCAATACCTGCATACAAATCCTCTTCATTCTCACGGATGATCACAATATCCATTACTGGATGCTTGGTGCTGATGTAAGGATGAAAACTTCTACAAGGCCTTACATTAGAATATAAACCCAAGAACTTACGCGTAGATACATTCAAACTTTTATATCCACCACCCTGAGGAGTAGTAATCGGCGCTTTCAAGAAAACCTTGTTTCTTCTGATGATATCCCAAGATTCTGGAGCAATACCAGATGAGTTTCCTGATAAATATACTTTCTCACCAACTTCAATTTGGTCAAATTCAATTTCCGCACCTGCGGCTTTAAGGATAGCCAATGTAGCGTCCATGATTTCTGGACCAATTCCATCTCCTTTTGCAATCGTAATTCTCCTCATAATTTATTTCTTTTTTCCGCCGCAAATTTCAAATATTTTATTCATAAAAACCTATTAATATTCTAAATCTT
>JBEBDP010000118.1:0-12260 GCA_041156925.1 Bacteroidota bacterium
AGAAAGATGAAGAAGAGATTGTATTTAAAAAAGATACAAAGAAAAAAGCTGAAGTAGTTGAAGCAGAACAGCCTAAGGTTGTAGAAGCTACACCTGCACCAGTTGCAGCTCCAGCTCCAACTCCAACAGAAGTAGTTAAGATAGAGGCTCCTGAATTAGGTGGTCCAAAAATTCTTGATAAAATTGATCTTGATGCCTTGGATTCTTCAACCCGTCCAAAGAAAGGAGCGGCTAAGAAGAAAGATGCTGATACAAAAGAAAAAGAAGAAGTTCAACCTGTTGTTGCTCAAGAGCCAGAGGTTGAAATGGCAATTGATACAGCTCCGCCTGCTCAAGAAGCCATTGAAAAAGTAAAAATTGAGGCACCTGAATTAGAGGGACCAAAGATTATTGGCAAAATTGAATTAGCGCCTGATACCGAAGACAGAGGTAGAGCCGCTGATGAAAAGAGAAAGAGAAAGCGTATTCCAATTGAGAAAAAAGAAATTGAACGCTCTAAGCCTTCTATTCAAAAAGGAGGATCAGCTCCTGCTCCTCAACGCCCTTCTGCACCAAGAGCTGGTTCGGGAATGCGTGCAGTTAAGCGGGGTGAAGTAAAGGAGATTGACGAAAAAGAAATCCAGAACAAAATCAAAGAAACGCAAGCCAAGCTTTCAGGCGGCGGCGGATCAAAAGCCAAAATTACCAAGTCGAAATTACGTCGCTTGAAGCGTGAGGAAATGGAAGCTGGTGCTGAAGGCGAAGTGGATAACAAAATTCAACTGACTGAATTTATCAGTGTAAGTGAGTTGGCGAGTTTATTGGATGTGAGCTTTGCAGATATTATTGGCAAGTGTATGGGCTTGGGTATCATGGTATCCATCAACCAACGCTTGGATGCTGAAGTGATTGAATTGGTTGCAGGCGAATTTGGATATGAAGTTGAGTTCATCGACATGGAAAAGCAAATGGAAATGGAAGAAGAGGAAGAAGCAGATGATGCTGATGACCTCAAGCCACGCGCTCCAATTGTAACCATCATGGGTCACGTTGACCATGGTAAGACTTCTTTGCTCGACTATATCCGTAACGCAAATGTGGTAGCAGGTGAAGCGGGTGGTATTACTCAGCACATTGGTGCATACCATGTTGATCTTCCAAATGGAAAGTCGATTGCCTTCCTTGATACTCCTGGTCACGAAGCCTTCACAGCCATGCGTGCGCGTGGTGCTAAGGTAACCGACCTTGCAGTTATTGTTATTGCAGCAGATGATGCCGTGATGCCACAAACTAAGGAGGCTATCAGCCACGCACAGGCAGCAGGTGTTCCAATGATTTTCGCGATCAATAAAATTGATCGTGAAGGTGCTAATCCACAGAAAATCTATGAGCAACTTTCTGGCATGAACATTCTTGTAGAAGAGTGGGGTGGTAAATTCCAGAGCCAAGAAATTGCAGCTAAATCAGGATTAAACGTAGATAAGTTATTAGAGAAAATATTGCTTGAAGCAGAGATGCTTGATTTGAAAGCAAATCCAGAAAAAGAAGCATCCGGTACGGTTATTGAAGCTACGTTGGATAAGGGTAGAGGTTATGTTGCTACTATCCTTGTTCAGAATGGTACCCTGCACCAAGGAGATTTGGTGGTAAGCGGACAATACTATGGTAGGGTTAAAGCGATGATGAACGAAAGAAATCACCGTGTTGATACCATACCACCTTCAAGTCCAGTATTGATTCTTGGTTTGAATGGTGCACCACAAGCTGGTGAGAAGTTTAAGGTATACGAAGATGAAGCTGATGCAAAAGAAATTGCAAACAGAAGAGCACAGATTATTCGTGAACAAGGTATCAGAACGAAGAAGCACATTACACTTGATGAAATTGGTCGTCGTTTGGCTCTGGGTAACTTCAAGGAATTGAACATCATCATCAAAGGTGACGTGGATGGTTCAGTGGAAGCCTTGAGTGATTCACTTCAGAAACTTTCTACACAAGAGGTGGCCATTAAAGTGGTGCATAAGGCAGTGGGACAAATCACGGAGAGTGATGTATTGTTGGCAACAGCATCTGATGCCATCATCATTGGTTTCAATGTTCGTCCTTCTATACAAGCAAATAAAATTGCTGAAAGCGAGGGTGTGGAGATCAAATTGTACTCTATTATCTATACAGTTATTGAAGATATCAAGAGTGCGATGGAAGGTATGCTTGAGCCGAAAATTGAAGAGAAAATTGTGGCTAACGTTGAAATACGTGAAGTGTACAAATTCGATAAGGCTACAGTTGCCGGTTGTTATGTACTTGATGGAAAAATCAGCCGTAACAGTAAAATCCGCGTTATCCGTGATGGTATCGTTGAATACCCTAAAGGTGAAGGAGCAAATGCCGAATTGGGCAGCTTGAAACGCTACAAGGATGATGCTAAGGATGTGAGTGCTGGTATGGAGTGCGGATTGACCGTTAAAAACTACAATGATATTCGTGTGGGCGACGTAATTGAAGCTTACGAAGAAACAGAAGTTAAGAGAACGCTCTAAATGGATAGGTAATCCTAATATGCCTAGGCGAATTAGGATTATCTTAACCAATAAGCCATTAACTTGGTGATTGAATTATGCGCATGAAAAGGATACTGACTTTAATGTTTTTTGTAGCGATGGCCTTTTCTTCTAAGGCACAATCAGCAAAGCTACTCGCTGATAAAATTATTGCCATTGTTGGTGATAAGATTGTCTTGAAAAGTGATATTGTCAATTATATTGATGATATCAAACGCCAAGGAAATGAAATCCCTCCCAATACAGAGTGTGTTTTATTAGAAAAAATGATGCAGGACAAAGCTTTGATTCTGCAAGCTGAAAAAGACTCACTTCCTATTTCTGATGAAGAAGTTGAAGCAGAGTTAGATCAGCGTATTCGTTATTTTATTTCACAGTACGGTGGTAAGGAAGCTTTCGAGCAAATTGCAGGGCGTACAATTTATCAGGTAAAAGAAGATTTTAGAAAATCCATTCGGGAAGGTCGTTTAGCAAGATCAATGCGTGAGAAAATTGTAGAACTTGTCAAAATCACTCCTAACGAAGTTCGTGACTACTATAACCGTATTCCAACTGATAGTCTTCCATTCTATGAAACAGAATTGGTAATTGGACAAATTGTAATGCATCCTAAAGCTGGACGTGAACTAGAGAAATTTGCCCAAGATGAATTAGCTGATTACAAACGCCAGGTTGAATCTGGTCAAAAATCATTTGAAACACTTGCTCGTCTCTATACTGAAGATCCAGGAAGTAAGCAGAATGGTGGTCGATATGAAATCAACCGAAACGAAAAGACATGGGATCCTGATTTTAAAAATGCGGCATTCCGTTTAAAAGAAGGTCAGATTTCACCTGTTATCAAGTCCAAATTTGGCTATCACATCATCCAAATGGTGAGTCGTAATGGTGATGATGCAGTTATTCGCCATATTCTGAGAGTACCTCAGTTGCAAGATGAAGATATTGAACTCACAAGAGTTAAACTTGATTCCATTCGCACCAAACTGCTTGACGGTTCAGTTGCTTTTGGTGAAGCTGTTGATAAATTCAGCGATGACCAAAACAGTAAGTTTACAGCAGGTATCATGATGGGACAAGGAGGGAATTTTGTTACAATTGATGAATTGGATAAAAGTCTTATTCCTTACCTAGATAAATTAAAGGTAGGAGATTACTCTACGCCTATTGTTTACAAAGACGAACAGGATAAGCAGGCGGTAAGGATTGTTTATTTGCAAGCTAGGACCGAACCCCATAGAGAGAACATGAGGGATGATTACGATAGAATTGCTCAGCGTGCATTGGAAGAGAAAAAGGATAAAGTGATTGAAAAATGGTTCCAGAGCAAGCTTCCAACCTATTATGTGATGGTGGACAAGGATTTTCATCAATGCGAATCCCTAAAATCGCAGTTTCCTAACTACGTGAGCAAATAACAGATTGATATTTTTTTAATGTTCTGTTTTTAAAGTGTAATTTAGCTGCTCTCATTTTGCCTTATGAGTGATGCAATCAAACACGAGTGTGGTCTGGCTTTCATCAGACTCCGCAAGCCTTTTTCCTACTACCAGCAACAACACGGTACGGCACTTTATGGCCTAAACAAACTGTATCTCCTGATGGAGAAGCAGCACAACAGAGGTCAAGATGGCGCTGGAATTGCCGCAGTTAAATTAAATGCAGAACCTGGTTACCCCTTCATGCATAGATTACGCAGCAATGCAACACAATCTATTGCTGATTTATTTAGTCAGGTAGGTAAGGAAATCAATGAATTGGAAAAATTCCAACCAGAAATCAGAAAGCACCCAGGAATGATGAAAGGGCATCTGAATTTTATGGGGGAACTGTTGTTGGGGCATTTGCGTTACGGGACACAAGGCAAGAACAATGTTGAATTCTGTCATCCCTTCATCAAAAGAGATATTATTCCTGCAAGAAATCTTGCATTAGCTGGAAATTTCAATCTTGTTAATACTGAAGAACTATTTGATCTTCTCAAATTAACGCCAGGTGATTTTCAAAAACAAAGCGACTTGGCTGCTATGATGGAAGTGGTGCATCATTATCTTGTTAAAGAAGATGAGGCCAATCCAGATCAAATGGATGTAGCTGCTGCATTGAAAAAAGCTTTTGTTCATTTTGATGGTGGTTACCATGTAAGTGGATTAATAGGTAATGGATATTCATTCATTGTTAGAGATGCACATGGAATAAGACCATCTTATTATTATATCAATGAAGAAGTAATTGTTGCTGCATCTGAGAGAGCGGCAATCAGAACCAGTTTCAATGTTGGTGAGAATGAAGTAAAAGAATTGATGCCTGGACAAGGTCTTATCATAAAGAGTGATGGCACTTATTCAATAGAACAAATACTAGAACCAAAAGAAAGAAGGGCTTGTAGTTTTGAGCGTATTTATTTCTCTAGAGGTGGTGATGAAAAGATTTATAGAGAGCGTATCGGCCTCGGTTATCGATTGAGTAACAATGTGCTCAAGGCTATTAATAATGATCTAAAGCATACTATTTTCTCTTTCATTCCTAATACAGCAGAAGTTGCTTTCTATGGATTATTAAAGGGTATGGAAGATTTTTTGAACCAGATCAAGGTTCAAAGAATCATGGCTTGGGGCAAAGACTTTGATGAAGAGAAGCTCTCTGAAATGGTGAACAGGAAAATACGTGTTGAAAAAATTGCCATCAAGGATGTGAAGATGCGTACGTTTATCACGGAAGATGCCAATAGGTCTGAAATGGTCCAGCACGTGTATGATATTACGTATGGTACTGTTGAGAAGGATGTTGATACTCTAGTAGTGATTGATGACTCTATTGTAAGGGGAACAACATTAAAAGAGAGTATTGTAAGAATGCTTTCTAGGTTGTCGCCTAAAAAAATAATCGTGGTTTCTTCAGCTCCTCAAATTCGTTACCCTGATTGCTACGGTATTGATATGAGTAAACTAGGTGATTTCATTGCCTTCAAAGCAGCATTGGCTTTGCTTGAAGATAAGGGTCAGCTATCTTTACTTGACGAAGTATATAAAGAGTGCAAGCAATTGCAGGAAGAGAATGCTTTGCATACAGTGAACCTGGTTAAAAAAATCTATGGTTCATTTACGCCAATTGAAATATCCACAAAGATTGCAGAACTGATTACTCCTAAAGAAGTAAAGTTGCCCGTTGAAGTTATCTATCAGACCATCGAAGATCTACACGATGCTTGTCCGGGTAACCTAGGCGATTGGTATTTCACAGGAAACTACCCAACACCAGGCGGTAACCGTGTAGTAAACAAAGCTTTCATTAACTACATGGAAGGTAAAGATGTAAGAGGCTATTAATAAATTAATACAACTCAAAAAAAAGCCAGGTAGTTTTTACCTGGCTTTTTAAGTTGTATGAAATACTTATTTTAAGTTATACTTGTATTTGTATCGCTCATACAATTGTGTATGCTTACTTGTGAGGCTGGCAATACGTCCTTCAATCATTACAAAAGAAATATTGCTACTGCGCATATCTAAAATGTCACCTTCGCTGATCACGATGTTGGCATCTTTACCAACTTCCAGTGATCCGGTTCTGTCGGCTATACCTAAAATCTTTGCAGCATTCAACGTAATTGAAGCCAGTGCATCCTCTTTAGGTAGTCCGTATGCCGCTGCAGTACCTGCATTGAAAGGGAGGTTCTTTCCACGGTGCTGACCATCTTCGTCATTGATAGCAAATAATACACCTGCTTTATGCAAGAGTGCAGGAAGCTGATAAGGAAGATCAACTGCATCATCTGCTAAAGTTGGCAATGCGTGCATCTGACTCAATATTACTGGTATGTTATTCTTTTTCAAGAGTTCAGCTACTTGGTAGCTTTCACCTGCACCCACCAATACAATATCAAAGCCAAATTCATTTTTGAAATCAATTGCTGCTAAGATTTCGCGAACAACATCACAATGTATAAATAGCTTTTGCTTTTTGCTGAAAAGACCTCGAACTGCTTCAAACTTCAAATTAGTAGTAGCATGTTGAGATTGACTCAAGTAAGCGTTTGCTTCACGGAAGAATACTTTTACTTCTTCAATTTGCTCAAGACCTCTTTTGATGGGATCTTGTTGCGGACCTTGCTGACCTAAGAAGGCCGCAAAACGATTAGGTCTATTGAAGAGCGCAGGCATATTCATGTGCATGCCATTATCAGTAGCATAAGCAGCATCTTCCCAGTTCCATGCATCAAGCTGAACAACAGAAGAACTACCACTGATGGTTCCTCCTTCTGGGACAATGTTTGCATGTGTGATACCATTTGATTTTAAAGTATTGATCACTTTAGAATCGGTGTTGTAGGCAACAAGAGAACGAATAGAAGGATTGTAATCTCCGATTTCAGTTGCGTCTGCAGTTGCACGAACGCTGTTGATTTCAATCAATCCAAGATTGGAGTTGGCAAGAATAAGTCCTGGATACACATGTTTTCCTTTAGCGTCTGCAACAGTTGCACCAGCTGAAGGAGTGATGTTGTTCCCAATGGCAGTAATCTTACCATCTTTGATTTCAATAGAAGTGTTGTTCAACACTTGACCGTTTCCAACATGTACAGTTCCGTTCATGATGAAAACCGGACCTTCCTGTTTTTTTGCAGGATATACTGTTTCCTGTGCGTTGATGGAAACAACTGCAATCAGGGCAAGTAGGTTTAATAATATTTTTTTCATTTGAATTCGTTTAGAAGTTTAGTCTTGTTCGATGGTGAGGATACCATGGCTATGATCGTGGTCGCCACAATTCAACAATACAGAGTAGCTTGGCGTTGGAGCCATTGTTGGTCCACCTGCTCTTTTCTCGCCATTCATTTTTTGAATGAGCCTGTTGCGTTCTGCAGTTTGTTGTTTTCTCATTTCAGCATCAGCTGTTCTGTCGAAATAAACGATACCATCAACAATTGTTTTTTCTGCCTTTGCATAAATACTCAACGGGTTGTCGCTCCAGAGAACAAGGTCAGCGTCTTTACCCACTTTGATACTTCCTACTTTGTTGTCAACGTGTAGCATTTTTGCTGGGTTGATGGTAACCATCTTCCATGCATCTTCTTCAGACATGCCACCGTATTTGATGCTCTTAGCAGCTTCTTGGTTCAAGCGACGAGCCATTTCAGCATCATCAGAATTGATAGCAACATTCAAACCGACTTTAGTCATGATGGTTGCATTGTAAGGAATGGCATCCACCACTTCCATCTTGTAATTCCACCAGTCGGAGAAAGTTGAAGCAGCTGCACCATGTGCTTTCATTTTATCAGCTACTTTATAACCATCTAAGATATGCGTGAACGTATTGATTTTAAATCCAAGTTTATCGCCTACTTTAAGTGCAGAATTGATTTCACTTTGCACGTAAGAGTGACAAGTGATGAAACGTTTTTTGTTCATGATTTCAACCAATGCTTCTAATTCAAGATCACGGCGAACAGTGCTATAAGGATCAACAGTTACTGTTGCGGTTTTCTTCCCTTTTGCAGTTGCTTGAGGTTGAGCAGAAGCAGCAGCAATTGCTTTTTCATAATCCTTTGCTCTGGTAAATGCATCTTCAAGTACTTGTTCAACACCCATACGTGTATCAGGGAATCTGTTGTTGCCCATTGCAGATGAAGAACGCTTTACGTTTTCACCCAAAGCAAATTTGATGAAACCATCAGAACCTTCAAACTTCAATTGTTCATCGTTGGCGCCCCATCGTAATTTGATCAATTGTGTTTGTCCGCCAATGGTATTTGCACTACCATGCAGGATATGTGATGATGTAACACCACCACTAAGTTGTCTGTAAATATTGATATCATCTGGATTGAGGTTATCTGCTATTCTAACTTCTGAGGTAACCGACTGACCACCTTCGTTGATTGATGCAGCTGCAATATGTGAGTGTTCATCAATGATACCAGCAGAAAGGTGTTTGCCTGTTGCATCAACTACTTTAGCTGTTGCATCTTGTAAGCCTTTTCCAATTTGTGCAATCTTGCCATCTTTGATCAATACATCTGTATTTTCTAATTTACCTTCTGCTTCACTGGTCCATACAGTTGCATTTTTAAATAGAATGGCTTCTTGCTTTGGTGCAGTTGTCCAACCAAATGGTGTAAATGGATAAGTAACTGCGCCTAATTTTGATGGTTCTTTTTTCTTTGCAGAATCCACTTTTGCTGCTTCCCCTGCACCAGTTAATGAGGCAGTCCAAGTCATCTTGTTGCCATCATTATCCTCTCCGTAACCATTCCATACATCGCCATTGGCCATACCACTCAGGCGCATCATATTTCTTGATTTCTTTTCAGGAGCAAAATTTATTTTTACCATCTTGCCATCGAAGCTGAACTTGGCGGTGATGGTGTCAGTTGCGATGATGTTGGCTGCAGAAGCTGATTTCACATCAAGGTTAAATGTTTTAGCTCCTTGAGCAGATTGTACAGTCAATGTGTATTTTCCAGCAGCTTCTTTCCACTTGTCGCCTTTCACAACATATTTCTCACCTTGAATCCAGTTTTCTACTATAGCAGTTTTTTCATTGAAAACATTTCCAGTGGTGATGAGGAAGTTGGCTAGTTTGCCATCTTCAAGACTACCTACCATATTCGATACACCCAAAACAGATGCAGGAGTAGCAGTAAGTGCTTCCAAAGCTTTTGCTTCCGACAAGCCATTATCGATTGCTTTTCTAAGGTTGGTCATGAAAGCAGCTGGTGAGCGAAGATCTGCTGTGGTTAAAGCAAAAGGAATTCCAGCTTTCTCGAGTGCTGCAGGATTGGTAGGAGCAAGTTCCCAATGTTTCATATCTGAAACAGATACAAATCTTGCATCATTAGGATCTTCAACATCCATGGCCATTGGAAAATTCAAAGGCACAATCAAGGTTGATTTTGTTGCTGCAATTTCATTTACGCGCTGGTATTCATTACCACTTGATTTGATAACGTATTGTACACCAAATTCATCTCCAATTTTATCAGCACGAACAATATTCCATTTGTCGTTGGCTTCAAATATTTGTGGTAGACTTTGCGTATTGTTCCATGCAATCAAACTCAAGTTTACGCCTTCTTTATCTGCATTGTTTTTATACCACTTCGCATCGATATAGGTTTGACGCAACAAAGAAATGTTACCCATCATAGAAGAAGGATAGCTTTGTTGAGATGAACCTTTGTTAAATGAATAATGTGCAGAAGCTTTTTCTTTTAAGATGACTTTGTTCTCTTTCATATTGGCAAGAGAAACGAAAGTTCCTGTACCTCTTGCAATACCATCACGTTGGTGAGTAAGCACAGCACCAAATCCAATTTCACGGAGTGGTTTAGCTTTTGCATCGTCAGTTACAAATAATTTTCCTCCTTCAACATCTGCTCTGATGGCCTGGTTCCAACCAAATGCGCCTTTAGCATTTGAGGTCAATTGTGCAGGGGCAAAAAAGTTTCTTTGTCCTTGTCCTTGTCCCATTGATGCTGAGGCAATGCCATAATCAGCATAGAGGTCGATAAACGAAGGGTAAATAAATTTACCGGTGCAATCAACAACTATTGCATCAGCTGGTATAGTAACCATGGTGCCTACAGCAATGATTTTGCCATTGCGCACCAACATGGTTGCATTACTGATTTGTTGTTGTGCATTCTTGACAATTGTTGCATTTTTAAATGCGTAAGTCGTTTCCCTTTCATCACCAACGCCGTTGACAGGAAAAGTGGGTTGAGCGAACAGGGACATGCTGAAGCATCCTAATAGGATGGCCAAACAAAGTTTTCTCATGTTCATTTAATTTCGGTTTGAGGAAGTCTTCAAGATAAAGAAAATTGCCTAAAGGCAGTTCTTTATTGGGTGACTAATTCCAATAAAACCTGCTTGTGTAGTTCAAAATTTAAAGCGGGAGCTACCAGTGCTTTTTGAAGACAAAAAGGGATGGCGGTATTCAGTTGAAAATCATGTTGTTGATGTACAACAAACCAATTTTTTTCTTGTAACAATTTAGCCAAGTAAAGCTGCTCTGTTTGTCCGGGTGTTGGAATTAAAATGGCCTTTTTCTTCAACCTGAGCAGATCCATTATCGACGAATAACCCGACCTGCAAATCACCAATTTAGCGCTAGAAAGAGCAGACGAAAGATCATCAGACGAAAGGTGATTTTTAAATTCTATATGTGCAGAGTTTGAAGGTTGTTGAGTATCTGTTGGGAGTCCACGTACCACCAGAAACTGCTCATCGATATCCTTTATCTGTGTAATAATTTTTTCTTCTAGTAAACTTCGCTGTGGTTCTGGTCCGGATAGGAGAACTAGAATTTTGTTGCCCTCCTTTTCACTATTGGGCCTAAGGCGGGAAAGGGGACCGATATATTTTAAGGGAATAGGGAGAAGGGAGGAGGCCTGCCAAACAAGTTCGGTAAACCTGCCGGTAGGCAGGGGAGTAGGGAATGGGGGATGGGAGAGGAGTCCGGCTATTCCACCATCTTTCTCTTGATCAGGTATCCAGCATTGATCAAATGAATTTATCCAGTTATGTAACTGTTTGTTCAGGATTTTATCGATAGGATTGCCCCATCCACTCAGTACCCAAAGTTGATGGGTCATGAAAATGCATGTTGCATTGGGAGCCGACAAACCATAGCGGTTGTCGCTGATGATGAGGTCCCATTGGTGTTCTTTTTGGGCTTTTTCAAGCCATTTCTTTTCTGAACGGATGGTTTGGACAATTTTGGGGACCTGAAGTAGGAGGTTGGGGATCAGCCAAAATCCATTTTTAGGGTATTTGATGCTGTATCCTTTTAAGTTTAAAGTAGGAAGTTCTGGGAATTCTTTGGTCAGGATATTTAAAGAGGGACCTTCTCCAGCCAAAGTTATATTCCAGCCAAGTTGTAACATGGACTGTACCAATGGCACGCATCGTGTTGCATGACCCAATCCCCAGTCCAATGGCGCTACCAGTACTTTCAACTTTTAGCTTTTTTTATTGTTTACAAAGGTTGAAAAACATTAATAAAATTCCTACTTTAGTAAAAGATGAGAAAAGGTAGAAAACTGATTTTTCCTTTGCTGCTAATGTCGATATTTTTTTCCGTTATCCTAACTTCCTGCTTCTTAGCAAAGAAAAACAGTTGTAATTGTCCCAGTAAAAAAGGAATGGTAGGGTATTAAATAATGAAACGACTGAAAAGAGATTTAATCTTGCTCCGTAAGGAAGACCAGCTTGATGATTTGAATATCGAGCGAGAGGTGGAGTGTTTGAATCACATGCTACAAACAGTTGAAACCATTTCTTCTCTTTGCAAGGCGCATGAGCTAATCGACATGAACCGCTATAAGATTTATCAGGATACGTTAACGATCACAAAGGCGTTGAAGCAAAAAGACATCAAGCCATTTCAATTTATTTTCAATAAAAACTAAAATTGGATGCCTGTCGTTTTGAACGACAAGCACCCAACTAGTGAGATTTATTTTTCAAACGGATCAAGCTTTGTAGCTTTTACCAATTCCATGTAATTCTTCCAGATACCGTCTTTGATCACGTTAGCCTTTTTCACTGCTTCTTCAATCATGGTTGCAGCTCTAGCTACCAAATCCTTCTCTTGCTGACCTGGTTCGATTGCTTTTGAGCTGATGCCCATGTTTGCTTGTTGGTATTGGTTCATTACAGTAACCTGTGGAACTTGTCCATATCCTTGTTTGGTTTGTGGTGTACCGCTAAT
>JBEBDP010000119.1:0-9320 GCA_041156925.1 Bacteroidota bacterium
ACTGGAAATCAAAGGCATGTTTCTGCCACAACCATTCCCAAATTTGTTGCAAACGGAATTTCTTCTCCCCTATGGATTCAAGATACTCTCCAATTTCTTCTTTGCTGAACGATCTAATGTTCGGCTTAGCGATGTTAGACATAGTACAAAGATAACGATAAGTTAAGCGTTTGAGTAGGAATTGGTGTTAAAGCTCTTACCTTCCTCTTCCTAATGATTTTTTCCCAAAACGATTTTTAACCTGATCGATTGCATCATAAAGACTTGCCTTTTTGATTTTATTATCGAACAAATTGGTTTGCACAGATGTCTCGGTGAGCTCTGTAAACCTAACCCCAATCAGTCGAATAGCCTTTTTAGAATCATAGAGTTGCTTGAACAAATCTTTTACAACTTGGTAGAGTTCATCATCATAAGAGCTTGGCTGAATAGCCATTTGTTTGGTATGGGTTTGAAAATCAGGGTACCGCAATTTAACGGCAACACATTTGGTCATTCTTTGATCTTCGCGGAGTTCATGCGCAAGCTTCTCTGTCATGCGCAACAATTCTGCCATCAAAACTTGTTCATCTGAGACGTTTTCAAAGAAAGTATGTTCGGTTGAAATTGACTTTGCTTCATGGTAATTATCAACGGTTCCTTGGTAGGCACCATTTGCTTTCAGTGATAAAACAGTTCCATATTTTCCAAAATATTGTTCTAGCAAATGAACAGGATAATCTGCCAGCTGGAATATGTAGAGAATACCAAGGCTATTCAGCGATTTGAGTCCCTGTTCCCCAACACCAGGAATTTCGCTCACTTTCAAAGGGCCCAGAAATTCTTTTTCTTTCCCCGGTAACACTTGTAAATAGCCATTTGGTTTTGCTGCATTGGTAGCCATTTTGGCAACCATTTTATTCGATGCAAGTCCGAATGAAATAGGAAGCTTTGTAGTTTCCATGATTTCATTTCTCAAATCAATGGTCCACTGCAAAGGATCAAAGAAGCGATCCATACCCGTTAGATCAATATAAAACTCATCTATGGATGCCTTTTCATAAACAGGTGCCTTAGCCGCAATAATATCTGTAACCCATTGTGAGAACTTGCTGTATTGCCCTTTAGATCCTTTCATTACTATGGCATGCGGACAAAGCGCGACTGCTTTGGCCATGGGCATGGCAGAGCGAACACCATACTTACGTGTTTCATAACTGCAAGTACTTACTACTCCTCTCTCTTTTGATCCACCTAGGATTAGAGGTTTACCAACCAGTGAGGGATCGAGAATACGTTCGACTGACACGAAAAACGCATCAAGATCAAAATGAGCAATATAAGTTTGTTGATCAGCCATGTTGCAAATGCAACATCAAGTTAGATAAATATCAAGGAGTCCCTCTGGTAAAACGACGAAAATTTTCTGGTTTTTGTGATCGATGCGCTCAAGGGTTGTTTCATTGATTGGGACCAACACTTCCTTGCCTTGCATGTCTATGCTGAGCAAGAGTTGTGTAGGTTGTTCAATGACTTCCATCACTTTACCCAAAAGCTTTTTCTTTTCATACATGGCAAAACCCAAAAGTGAAATTGGTGCAGTAACAGATGCTGATTTTTTTACGTCTGCTTCAAGTAACCAGACTTTTTTCTTGACAAATTTTTTCGCTTTTTCGGGTGTATCAAATCCTTCCAACACAATCAGCATTTCTTCATCATTTCTTTGCTTGGCAGCAACCAAAAAATAAGGGATAAACTTTCCAGCAACTTCTTCAATAAACAAGGCTGTAACCCCTTCCAATGAAGCATCTTCCCCCAGGTGATGAGATAAAACAAGTTCACCTTTCACACCAAAAGTGGCTGCAATTTTTCCTATGACGAGGTAATTTTCCATGTAAAAAAAAGCCCCGTAATATACGAGGCTTTCTATATTTTTTTGATTCGATTTTATTCAGCTGAAGGTTCTTCAGAAGGAGCAGCCTGAACCGGCTTTGCAGCTGGTCTTGGAGCAGTACGTCTTTGGCGACGCTCACGAGCAGCAGCCTCTTGACGAGCTTTGCTTTTTGCTTCTTGTTCTTGGTGCCATGCTTCGAATTTGTTCATTGCAGTTGCATGATCAAACAAACCCAAATCAACACCACGAAGAAGGTGCTTCAAATACAAAACGCCTTTTGAAGAAAGGATTTTGCGAACAGTATCAGTTGGTTGTGCACCATTACCTAACCATTCTAATGATTTTTGACGATCAATTAATACAGTCGCAGGATGCGTAAGTGGATTGTAGGTACCAATCTTTTGGATGAACTTACCATCGCGAGGAGCACGTGCGTCAGCTACTACGATAAAATAGAAAGGTCTTTTCTTACTACCGTGACGCTGGAGTCGAATTTTAACAGCCATAAAAAATAAAAATTTTTATTGGGTGGTGAATAATAGGGTTTCAATTTCGGACTGCAAATATAGTACAAAACGGGACAAATCAAAATTGACAAAGGTCATATTTTACATTCTTCTTCCCATTCTAGGCATTGAAGGCATGTTGCTCATCCCCTTCATCATCTGCTTCATTTGGTCGAATTGCTTGAAAAACTGGTTCACTTCGTTCATATCTCGCCCACAACCAGCTGCAATGCGCTTTTTCCGGCTGGTATCAATTTTATCAGGATTTGCCCTTTCAAATGGGGTCATAGAGCCAATAATGGACTCTACACCTTTGAAAGCATCATCACTGATATCGATATCTTTTAAGGCCTTACCCATCCCCGGAATCATTCCCATGAGGTCCTTCAGATTACCCATTTTCTTAATCTGTTGCAATTGATCCATGAAATCCTGGAAATCAAACTGGTTCTTTCTGATCTTCTTTTCTAACTTTTTAGCCTGTTCTTCGTCGAATTGCGCTTGTGCCTTTTCAACAAGTGAGGCAATGTCGCCCATCCCCAAAATCCGCTGAGCCATCCTGTCAGGATAGAACACATCAAGCGTCTCCATCTTCTCACCACTGCTTACAAATTTTATTGGCTTCTGAACGGTGTACTTTACTGACAAGGCAGCACCACCCCTGGTATCACCATCCATTTTGGTGATGACAACCCCAGTAAAATCTAGTCTTTCATTGAATGCCTTTGCTGTATTAACCGCATCTTGTCCCGTCATGGCATCCACCACAAACAGAATTTCCTTTGGCTGTAAAAACTCCTTCAAACCCGCTACTTCCTGCATCATCACCTCATCAATGGCTAAACGACCAGCCGTATCAACGATGATGACATTTTTATTGGTAGCCTTTGCTTGCTTTAGTGCATTTTCAGCAATCGACCTTGGATCTTTGTTCTCAGGTTCTGCATAAACATCCACGCCAATCTGTGAACCCAGTACTTTAAGCTGGTCAATAGCTGCTGGACGATACACGTCACCTGCCACCAACAAGGGAGATTTGCCTTTCTTGGTCTTTAGGTAATTGGCCAATTTACCACTGAAGGTGGTTTTACCAGAACCCTGAAGACCGGCTATTAGAATAATGGCTGGATTGCCCGTGGTATCCAAATCACTGGCGGAACCACCCATGAGTTCGGTGAGTTCGTCTTGTACAATTTTGACCATTAACTGGCCCGGACTAATAGCATTGATAACCTTTTCACCAATGGCTTTGTCTTTAACACGATCGGTGAACTCTTTGGCAATTTTAAAGTTGACGTCGGCATCCAGCAAGGCTTTGCGGATATCCTTAACGGTATTGGCAATATTTAAATCCGTTATCCTACCCTCCCCTTTAATTTGCTTAAAGGCCGAGGCAATCTTTTCACTTAAATTTTCAAACATAAAAAAACTTTGCTTGGGGAAGCAAAGTTAATTAATATACTGAATAGACACTAAGTAAGTAGAAAGTGTAAATCGACTAGAGGAAAGTTTTAAGTCGCCTTGCATTGGTATGCCTTCTCAAGGTAATCAGGGCTTGATCTCTAATCTGGCGAACACGTTCACGAGTTAATCCCATTTCTTCACCAATATCTTCCATGCCCAATGGCCTGTCCATGCCAATTCCATAAAGTGATTTCAAGACCAATTGTTGCTTAGCAGGAAGACTGTTCAGCGCCAATTCAATTTCATACATCATTGATTCCTTCTGACTTTCACCATCCACTGCATCCACATTTTCATTTTCCAAAACATCAATCATGGTACCATCACCTTCTTCCCCAATAGGAGAGTCAATACTCAAGTGACGGCTATTGAAGTTCATAGTAGATGATACTTCATCAAGATCCATATCTAGATATTCAGAAATTTCCTCCGCAGTTGGCTCCCTTTCGAAATTCTGCTCCAATTGTTGTGCAGCCTTATTCACTTTACTGGATAATCCAACTTTATTTAAAGGGATGCGCACAATTCTTGACTGATCAGCCAAAGCTTGCATGATACTTTGACGAATCCACCAAACTGCGTATGATATAAACCTGAAACCTTTTGTTTCATCGAACTTTTTTGCTGCCCTGATCAATCCCATGTTTCCTTCATTGATAAGATCAGAGAGCGATAAACCTTGGAATTGGTATTGTTTAGCGACTGAAACAACGAACCTTAGGTTGGCCTTGGTAAGGCGTTCTACTGCTGATTGATCCCCCCTTCTGATGCGCTGTGCTAGCGCTGCCTCTTCTTCCGCAGTCACCATGTCTACTTTGCTGATATCGCTGAAATATTTCTCTAGACTTGGCGCTTCGCGCGTTGTAATAGATTTACTGATACGTAATTGACGCATACTCATTTGGGTAAGGATTTAAATCCAGTCAACCTGACTGGGCTTACTCAAAACGAAGGATTTAAGAAAATATTGTTAAATCCTAAGTAGTAATACGTAATTTATAAGCCGCTGCTCTGTAAATGCTTGATATCCATATATTTGAGACAAGAAATCCCCAATGGGGAAAATCACGTGGAAAAAGTTGGAAATAAACACCAAATTATATTTTTTCGGTAATGATATTTTTCTATCATTGCAAGGTGCATCTGAATTTTTGCGCGAAAAGAGATAAACTTTAGTCATGAGTAAACAATTGTTTTCAATAGAGTATCCAGTAAGGTGTTCTCCAAATATCCTATTTGAATTCCTTTCCACACCAGCAGGTTTGCAAGAATGGTTTGCTGATAGAGTAGATGAACGTGATCTTGTTTTCAGTTTTTCTTGGAACGGGTCTACTGAAAAAGCAGAAGTCCTCGAAATGGAGGAAGGAAAATTCGTTCGCTATCATTGGTTACATGCTCCAAAGAATGAGTACTTTGAATTTTCAATTGAGAAATCTGAAGTAAGTAGTCAAACCATACTTGTCATCAAAGACTTTGCAGAGAAAAGAGATATTGCAGATCAAACCCGTCTGTGGGATGTTCAAGTGCATGATCTCTTTCATAGACTCGGCAATTGAGTATGATCAAGAAACTCGACAAACTAATTTTAAAGGCTTTTATAGGTCCTTTCATTGCGACCTTCTTCATCACACTGTTTGTGTTGGTGATGCAATTCTTTTGGAAATACATTGACGACTTAGTAGGAAAAGGACTGGATATTCTGAGTATTTTAGAATTGACTTCCTATGTTACTGTGACTGCAATTCCCTTGGCACTTCCTCTGGCAATCTTGATTTCTTCAATCATGACATTCGGAAACCTTGGTGAAAGTTTTGAATTAGTAGCTATCAAATCTGCCGGTATTCCTTTGTTGCGGTTTATGCGGCCATTAATGGTAGTTACCATCATCATCTCAGGAATTGCCTTTACCATTTCAAATTATCTGATGCCAGTTGCTAATTTGAAATTCACTACCATGCTCTATGATATCCGAGTTGCCAAACCAGCATTCGACATCAAAGAAGGAATTTTTTACGATAAACTACCGGGATTTGCCATCAAGGTCGGACAAAAAGAAGATGATGGTAATACCATTAAAGATGTAATCATTTACGAAAATCAATACTCTTTACAAGACAACATCATCATTGCTGAAAAAGGGGTGATGCGCATCAGTGATGATAAAAAATTTCTAGAGTTTGATCTTGAAAATGGATGGCGTTACCAAGAGAATGGTCCGTATAATACTGTTCAAACAGATTATTATCGCTTAGGCTTCAAGAAATATAAGAAGGTATTTGACCTCAGCTCATTTGATGTACTTAAAACACCTGATAGTCTATTTAAGCGCAGTTATCAGATGTTGAATATCAAACAACTCCAAAAAGCAAGTGACTCTATCAACAGAGACATTTTGAAAATACAAAACGAACGTCTTACCAAAGAAGTCACTTCCTATTTCCTTTTCAATAAATACATGGAAAAGGGCTGGGATCAAAATAAAAAAGTTGTTGTAAAAAAAGTAGCCAACTACGGAGACCTGCTTCCCGATTCTGTTATCAATATCGTTTTTGCAAAAGCAGCCGACAAGACAAACATTCTAAAAAATTCCACACAACTGATTGTAGAGGATTATGTTCAAAGAGCATTTGACCTAAGGCTGTTTACTATTGAATGGCACAAGAAGTTTGCACTTTCGTTTGCTTGCATCGTTTTATTTATCATTGGTGCACCGCTAGGATCTATCATCAGAAAAGGAGGATTGGGAATGCCGTTGGTTGTTGCAGTCGTTTTCTTTCTGATCTTTCACCTGTTGAATATGTTCGGTGAGAAATTTGTAAGACAAGGGATCATGCCACCTTTCTGGGGTATTTGGCTGCCAAGCCTTGTACTCCTTCCAGTAGGTTGTTTTCTGGTATATAAAGCCATGAACGATTCCCAACTCTTCAACAACGAATATTATTTCCGCTTTTTTAAAAAAGCCAAGGCGCTCGTTAAAAAAAATAAATAAGCCAATATGAAAAATAACAACAGTAGAAGAAAATTCATTGGCAACACCATAAAAGCAGGTGTGCTTGTTTCAGCTGTAGGATTGGATTATACCACTGTTTTGGCAAATGAACACCAGTCTGTAGTTTTCAAGCAAACACCACTAGGATATAGTTACAATGCTTTAGAGCCACATATTGATGCAATGACAATGGAAATCCATTATTCAAAACATGCAGCCGCCTATACAAAAAACCTGAATGATGCAGTTGCAGCTGAACTAAATGGAAGAAATGCATCTATTGAAGAACTATTGAAAAACATTTCAAACTATTCCCCTAAACTTCGGAACAATGGTGGTGGACATTATAATCATGAATTATTCTGGAAATGCATGCAGCCTAATGGAGGGGCACTAGGTCCTGGTAACTTGAGTGAAGCAATACAATCCTCTTTCAACAGCTACGACAATTTCAAAAACAAATTAAGCGAAGCTGCAATGAGCAGATTTGGTAGTGGATGGGCTTGGCTATACATAGACGATAAAAAAACACTTCAAATTGGTTCAACTCCTAACCAAGATAATCCATTGATGGACGTATCCCCAATCAAAGGAACACCATTATTGGGTCTAGATATTTGGGAACATGCCTACTATTTGAAATACCAGAACAGAAGAGCAGAGTATGTGAGCAATTGGTTCAACCTTATCAACTGGAAATTTGTTGAAGAGACTTATCTGAAAGCAAAATAATTTACCCCTAAAATAGGTTCAGCCTTTGCAAAAAACTATCGTTTGAAACAATAGGATTCACAAAGGCTGAAAAATGACACGCAATCGTGGGTCAAATATAGGGATGGAATTGATTCAGTTTTTATTTTTTTATTAAATTTTTTTAAAAACAATGTGTAAAATAAACACATTAAATAGAACATATGAAAGCCTACATTGAAGCCAATCAACAGCGTTTTTTAGATGAATTACTCGATTTATTGAGAATTCCTTCGATAAGTGCGAAGTCGGAA
Organism: Bacteroidota bacterium; assembly: GCA_041156925.1. Classification (GTDB taxonomy): domain Bacteria; phylum Bacteroidota; class Bacteroidia; order Chitinophagales; family Chitinophagaceae; genus Pollutibacter. The sequence continues at coordinate 7,837 of JBEBDP010000119.1, forward strand.
CACAAACAAGATATGATTACCTGTGCTGAAGCAGTTAAGCAATCTCTTTTGGCTGCAGGTGCTGATAAAGCCATGATCATTGAGACAGATGGTCATCCTATAGTTTACGGAGAGAAAATTGTAGATCCCAAGTTACCGACTGTTTTGGTATACGGGCATTATGATGTGCAACCTGCTGATCCATTGGAACTATGGCATAGTGGTCCGTTTGAACCAACCATCAAAGATGGCAAAATTTATGCTAGAGGTGCATGTGATGATAAGGGCCAATTTTACATGCATGTGAAAGCATTAGAAGTGATGGTAAAGCATGATATGCTTAAAACAAACATCAAATTCTGCATTGAAGGAGAAGAAGAAATTGGTTCACCCAACCTTGCAAAATTTGTAGAAGCCAATAAAGAACTACTCAAATGTGACGTTATATTGATCAGTGATACTGCAATGATCAGTATGGATACGCCATCTATTGATACTGGTGTTAGAGGTTTAAGCTATATTGAAATTGAGGTTACTGGTCCAAACCGAGATTTACACAGTGGGGTTTATGGTGGTGCTGTAGCAAATCCTGCGACTGTCCTTGCAAAAATGATTGCTTCTTGTCATGATGAAAACAACCACATCACCATTCCTGGTTTTTATGATGATGTATTAGAAGCCAGTGCAGAGGAAAGAACCTTATTAGGTAAAGCTCCATTTGATGAAAAAGCCTATATCACAGATTTAGGTATCGATTCGGTATATGGTGAAAAAGGTTTTACTACCAACGAAAGAACAGGTATCCGACCAACACTAGAAGTGAATGGTATTTGGGGTGGATATACTGGCGAAGGATCAAAAACAGTCCTGCCTTCTAAAGCAAGTGCAAAAATTTCAGCTCGATTGGTTCCGAATCAATCATCTGAAAAAATTACTGCGTTGTTGCTCGACTACTTCAAAAAAAATGCTCCCGCTGGAGTTTCAGTAAAAGCAACCGAACACCATGGCGGTGAGCCTTATTTAACGCCGATTGATTCCAAAGCCTATCAAGCAGCAGCAAAAGCAATTGAAAAATCATTTGGGAAACAGCCTGTGCCTGTTAGAGGTGGTGGAAGTATTCCCATTTGCTCTCTATTTGAAAAAGAACTTGGAGTAAAGATTGTATTCATGGGATTTGGATTGGATAGTGATAACCTGCATTCTCCAAATGAGAAATATGACATATTTAATTACTACAAAGGGATAGAAACTATACCTTACTTCCATCAGTTCTTTGCAGAATAGATAATAGGGATTAGGGAAAAGGAATTAGAAAAAAGGGAGAAGTAATTCTCCCTTTTTTTATTTAGCGCCGGGCGGACAATACTGTTTTAGATAGTTGGTGAACAGCGTTGACAAATGTTTAGTTGTGCCCTCCCCTTCATATATACCATGACTCCTATTGGGATAAGACATGAACTGGAATTGCTTGTTGTATTTTATCAATTCATTTTGCAACATTTCCG
>JBEBDP010000120.1:0-3579 GCA_041156925.1 Bacteroidota bacterium
CCAAATTTTCATTTACTCCATGTAAAATGGCTGGTCCCCCTGCTAGTAAACCGCCCAAAGCATTCCACCCTTCTTCGCTGTTAACATGGGCCTCATAAAATGCTTCTGGGCCTTCATTGGGCTGGTGGGCATTAATAGCAAGAAAGGCCTCTCCGGTCGCTGTTTTTGATGGATGAACAGCTATAGCGTTTGAACCCATTTTATCATAATCAATAATTGGATTCATATTATTAGAATAAATCGCACCTAAAACGCGATCGGCTCCATTAAAGACCGTCAAAGCCAAGACGGAGGATGCAACGTAATCTTGCAAAGTGATTGGAAACAAATCCTTGTGCAAAACTTCTTCTGGATGTTTTACTGCATAATCATTTAAACCTTGAACATATCCAGTGATCAACTTTATAAATTCAGGAGATAGCGTATTCCATCTCTCTTCGGTTATTTCACGGCACCTGAATAGGGCAAATGCATAATCAGCAGCCACAGCATTTTTGCCAAAAGTTCTTCCCATCAATCCCTTTGAAGGAAGCGCAACACGTTGCAAACTTTTAAAATCATCCTCTGCATGTGCCCAAGCTAACCCATAAGACACCTCAGCATCTGTCTTGGCAAAAATATGTGGCACACCATAACTATCTCTTGCTATCGTTACTTGTTTAGGATCAATTTGTGCAGAAACAGTCAGGGTTGAAAAAAGCAAAAGAGCAAGTAATCTCATGGTGAATATATTATACTGTAAAATAGACTTAATAAAGAGATTAAAACAGTTATTTTAAGTTTAAGTTCATTAGGTCTACTATTGAATTGATAAATTTTAACCGACATTTGATTCATGATCAGAAAGGAAACAATAGAATTTTTAAAAAAGTTAAAAAAGAACAATTCAAAAGAATGGTTTGAAACAAACCGTGCAAATTATTTGACCGCCAAAGAAAATTATCTTGGTTTTGTTACTGAGGTACTTAATAAACTTAAATCAATTGATACCACATTACAGGATATACAACCCAAAAACTGTGTATTCAGGATAAATAGGGACGTAAGATTCAGCGCTAATAAAGATCCATACAAAACTAATTTTGGAGCAAGTTTCAGTAAAGGTGGAAAGAAAGTTTCTTGTGCAGGATATTATTTTCATCTTGAGCCAGGTTCATGTTTTATTGGAGGAGGCTATTGGATGCCCATGGCAGATGATTTAAACAAAATAAGACAAGAAATTGATTACAACTTTGATGAATTTAAAAAAATAATTACAGAAAAAAAGTTCATTAGCTATTTTGGCTCATTGGACAATAAAGAAAAACTAGTAAGACCTCCGAAAGGATATGAAAAGGATAATCCAGCACTTGATTATCTTAAACTAAAAAATTTTATTGTGATGTGCAGTATAGAAGATAGTGAATTACTCGAAGATGGTTTAATCAAAAAAGTAATTGCACATTTTCAAGCCATGAAACCACTCGTAGATTTTTTGAACAGAGCAATTGAGGTATAGTCATTATTCATCACTGTCTACAATTGTCCCATAATCAATAAGCAATTCTTCACCTGCTTCTATATCTCGAATAGCTTCAAAGTACTCGCCATCATTAATTGAAATCAGATTAGGCTGGTCGGAATGATTGAGGTACACAGCAAGATCAAAAATCTTGAAACCATACTCGGGAACATAATAATGCGTCTCATTGAATAAACAATGATTCTCTATTAGGTCTTTTGCGTGTTGAGGCAACGCATCTACTTCTTCTTTTGAAACTTCAATCCATTCACTTTCGTGATCAGAAAATATCTTACGCTCCCCTTTTTGAATAGCGATTATGGCAAAAACACCTATCCCGTGTAATGGAGAAGGCTTGAGCATTGCAAACGTATTATGTTGAAGTTGCTGGAGTAATTTCTCTTTTTTTGTCATGCTTTATTCAGGTGTTTTTAATCTTGAAACGCCTTGCGTATAGCCTTTTATCATAAAATTATATTGCGGGACACCTTTTTGATCCTCATACTTTCCGCGTTTTGTATAAATAGCAATTGCTCCACCATTAGTTAAAGATCTTAGCTGAGATGGTGGTGGATGTACTTTAATTAAAGCAACGTCCATGGGACTTAAATTGAGACTGTTTACATCAACTGGAAACTCATTAATATAAAAATCAACCGGTGCTCCTCTCCAGGTTACATTTGTTGTGATTCCATCAGACCGTATAAATAATCCACCTACTCTCGATTGCAAAAATGTCAATATGCTGTTTGATCGCATAAGCTCATTGTTGTCCAATGCGTCAATTGTTTTTGCATCAGGTGATGCTTTGAATAATTTAGAAACAAAATCATCTTCAAATTTTTCTGCATTAGACTTTCCCTTTAAAACAATTTCATCTAATACAACAGCATCGGGATAAGCATCTTCAAATTCAAAGACATAGGATGCTGTATCCTTTAACTGAACTTTCGATACATCCTTTTTTTGAACGCCAACAAAAAATGTTTCCGAATGAAATGGCGTAAACACAGAATCAAGAGGTGTCTCTAGACTGATCCAATAAACACCCCTACCTCTTCCTGGATCAAACAAAAGTTGTGCAGAATCACCAAATACAATTGCAGGAATTTTATACCCTCCTTCTGCATCAACATTTACATAATCATTGTGTAAAATTGATGCTTGCCCTAATAAGGTATAACGCATCTCCTTTCCTTTCATTTTTGGAAGCTCAAAAACTGCGATGGTATCTTTTTTCTTAGTCTCGTAGTTATATGCAGTTTTGATTTTGACATTTTGCACCTTGCCTTTGATTTCAATAAACTGTTCCGAAGCCATGAAATTGAAAGCATAAATTCCTTCAGGAAGACTATCTGAAATAATCAAAGACCCTTCGGAAGAACCATTTAGAATAGGGTACCTCAACTTCCATCTCTTTCCAGATGCTATATGATCTATCCAAAGATGTAAACTCGCAGTTGCATATCCCTTGCCAATGATATTGCCATTCCAATTGAATTCTAAAGTATCGCCTGGTCTGACATTTTTAGTATTAAGGTAAACAGGTATAGAATCTAGTGAAGATGCTATACCAACTTTGATGATCAACAAACACCATAAAACACAAACAAGTTTTCGCATAGCCCAATCTACATGAGAAAGCAAAGTTAATGTTTCAAATGCTTATTGGTTGCTTATCAAACCGCCATAGAACAGTGCATTCAAAAATAATTTGTTCGTGCTGTACCAAGTGCCCCTGAAATTAGGCTCATCACCAAACAGAATAACTCTTCCCGCTCCTTCTGATCCAACAAGTATTGACGGACCGTTTTTAAGTTTGCTTAGTGTGGATGAATGAACATATCCCCCTACTACAGGGTCTGCAGTGTATTGCGCGACAGTATTATAAGGGCTCATGCTTTTTTGAAAGAAGGTGAGTCCGTTTTTATAGACTGATAGTTTTCTGCGTTGAAACCCATAACCAACAGGATGTGTAGTGTCCAAATCAACCCTAAAGATTGATCCGCCAAGCGCTTTAGCACCTTCAATTTCAACAGATCTGTCATAATCTTGTCGCAGACTACTGAAAGAAGAAT
>JBEBDP010000121.1:0-5274 GCA_041156925.1 Bacteroidota bacterium
TTGCTGGAGCACCATGTTCTTTTGTGCTTTCAAACGGAATATCAGTTGTTGGTTACTTAGATCGATTGGTATTCAACGAACAAATGCTCGAACAAATGCATTTCAGTGAAGTTGAAATCAAGCATTCTAACGGAACTATCTTGTATTCAAGAGCATCAGGGCACCTTAAATTGATTATTGGTTCAAGTATACCTTCTGTTTTCAGTGGTGCAGCGGATAAGATGTTGTTTGATGATGGTTTGCATTTATCTGGTAAAAAAACTGAACGTGCAATATATACGGCTCAAGATCTTCAATACCACAATTTATTTGCACAAATCAGAACAATAAGAGAGGGAAAAGAATCGGTTAATCATTTAGCTACTATTTGGGAGCAGCTAAAAAAGAATCATAGCGAAGATTGGTTAGGTGCTATGGAAATTGCTGAGATGACTGCTGCAGATGAAACATTAGTTGATCTGTACAATGAGGTCAGGTCCTATCTTGAAAAAAGAGCTAAGACAAGTCAAGAACATAAAAAACTCATCAATGATGGTCTTTCAATAATTGATCGTAAAATGATTTTTGTGTAAGATCAAATCAGTTGAATTGCCAAGCACCAGGCTTGAAGGCTATCTCCGTTATTTAAAAGAGCTTTAATAATTTTCTGAATTTCTTCATTTGATTTTCTTCCTGATACTTTTTCAATGAGCTCAGGACTAAGTAGTTGCAATGCTTCCTCTTTTTGTGGGGGGTTGTTGAGATTGGCCAATCTTGCCTTCTCGTTGTTGTTGAGCCATTCAGCATGAACAATTGCTGCTGGTAGTTGGTCAAAGCCCATGCCTATTTTTTCATTAGGTTTTTCCAATTGAAACAAAGCATCTTTATTAATTCGAGCATACCAATTGCCTCCTAGTCGTGCTACTAAATCCAATGCTGTTTGATCAATATTTCCTTTATCGTCTAAAATGTTTTCTGATAAATGAATACGCAGGATTTCTGCTATAACTAAATTTCCTGCACCAGCTTTTTCTCCAAGTGAAACTACTTGTTGAATGCGACATTCAAGTTGAACGGGAGATTCAGCAACGCGTGGTGGTTGAACTATTTCTGATGGTAGCATGGTGAACCCTGCTTTCACAAACTCGTTCACACCTTGAGGATATTCACAACTGGCTAAAGAAGTTTGAGCAACCATTTCATAACTCACTACATTAATCACACACTCAGCAACTTCATTGATGTTGTCTAGTGTGTGTTTTGTGGTGTTATCGCGAAGTCTTCTTGATGGTGAGAATACACAGATGGGTGGTTGTACGCTGAAGAGATTAAAATAACTAAAGGGACTTAAATTGACTTCACCTTTTTTATTGATTGTAGATGCAAAGCAAATAGGTCTGGGTGCAATTACATATTGTAAAATATTTTGTAATTGTACGCCTGTTAATGATGATGCATCTTTCGTAATCATTATTTCTTTCTATTTAGAATTGACCAATCTGATTTTTCAGCTTTGATAACATTGGTGAGTTCACCTAGTCCCTCAACTTGTAATGTAACTACGTCGCCATCATTGAGCCACTGTGGTATAAAATCTGGGTTGTTCAATTTACCCGTACCATTCAATTCTAAAAAACAGCCAGTGCCCACCGTTCCTGATCCAATCACGTCACCTGGATATAGGTCAACACCATAAGAAGCGCGTTCAATGATTTCCGCAAACGTCCAATCCATTTGATTCATGTTGCCACTTGAAACCTGAATACCATTGATGGTGCAAGTCATTGGCATATTGTATTGCGCTCCTGTATGATTTTCTTTTGTTGTTGTGCGATAAGTTTCTAATTCATCTAAAGTAACCAGCCATGGTCCGATGGTAGTTGCAAAATCTTTTCCTTTAGCCGGACCAAGATTCAACAACATTTCTTCCATTTGTAATGTTCTCGCGCTGAGATCATTCATGATGGTGTATCCTGCTATGTATTGATCGGCTTCTTCTGCTCTAATGTTACGGCCCTTTTTGCCAATGACAATAGCTACTTCCAACTCGAAATCCAATTGACGGAAATGATCTGGCATGAGTGAAATTTCACCCGGACCATAAACTGCATTGTGGTTGGTGAAATAAAAGATTGGGTATTGGTCGAATTCTGGAATCATTCCCAGTCCTCTATTTCTCCTGGCGGTAGCCACATGCTGACGAAAAGCATAACCGTCTCTGCAAGAAGTAGGTTTTGGTACTGGAGCAAGCAATTGATAATCTTCAACGGATTGAATAGATTCTGGATTTTCTATCAAGGTTTTCTCGCAAGACTTTAATAAAGTCATTGCTTTTTCTCCTTGTTCAAGAAAAATTAAAATGTCGTTTGGGAGGTCTTGGTGCAAAGAACTTACTTGGTATAATTTTTGATTGACAAAAATCCCAAGATGCGCTTCGCTATTGTGTTTGAAGGTGGATAATTTCATAATGCAACGACGTTGAAAGTCAGCAAACTTAGGAATTTATTCACGAACTTTGTTGTGAACGTTTATTGAAAAAATACGTTTATCCATAAACGAATTGTTATGCCAATCTATCATTCACTTGGACAAATTCCACAAAAGCGACATACAGCTTTTAGAAAACCAGATGGAACATTGTATGCTGAAGAATTAGTTTCAACACATGGTTTCTCTAGTTTGTATTCATTGGTTTATCATTGTCACCCACCCACTATTGTAAAAACACTTGGCGAGCCCTATTCGGTTGAACCAAAGATAGCAAGGGAAAAACATTTAAGACATACAAGCTTGTTGGGATTTAATGTTAAACCTGAAGATGATTTCTTGAAGAGTAGAAAACCGATTTTAGTAAACAGTGATCTACAAATTTCATTAGCAGCACCAAGACAATCCATGACTGATTATTTCTACAAGAATAGTCAAGCTGATGAAATCATTTTTATTCATGAGGGATCAGGTGAATTGCGTTCTGGTTTTGGTACAATCAAATTTAGCTATGGTGATTATGTTATAGTTCCGCGTGGTACCATCTATCAAATTGTTTTTGATGGTCCAGATAACAGGTTGTTTATAGTTGAAAGCTATACTCCCATTCGTTTTCCAAAACGCTATTTGAATGAAGTAGGACAATTAATGGAGCATGCACCATTCTGTGAGAGAGATATTCGTCGTCCACAAGAATTAAAAACACATGATGAAGTTGGCGATTTTAAAGTGTTGATTAAAAAACAAGGATTGATTTATCCTTATGTATATGGTACACATCCATTTGATTTTATTGGATGGGATGGGTATCATTATCCATGGGCTTTTTCTATTCATAATTTCGAACCCATTACTGGACGAATTCATCAACCGCCTCCGGTACACCAAACATTTGAAGCAGGTAATTTTGTTGTTTGTTCTTTTGTTCCACGCAAATACGATTATCATCCATTAGCAATTCCTGCACCCTATAACCATAGTAATGTAGATAGTGATGAGGTGTTGTATTATGTGGATGGTGATTTTATGAGTAGGAAGTCCGTTGTAAAAGGACAGATAACGCTTCACCCAGGTGGTATACCTCATGGTCCTCACCCAGGAAGCGTAGAAAAAAGTATAGGTAAAGAGAAGACAGATGAATTAGCGGTGATGATCGATCCTTTCAGACCGCTCATGCTGACTGAACACGCAATAGAGATTGAAGACGAAACCTATCATAAAAGCTGGCAATTTAATATTGAATAATAAGAGCATGGAAACACAAGATTTTTTACCATTATTGGGAACAGACTTTGTAGAATTTTATGTAGGTAATGCAAAGCAGGCTGCACATTATTATAAGACTGCATTTGGATATGAGGGATTAGCCTATTCAGGTCCCGAGACAGGCGACCGTGAAAAAGTTTCTTATGTCTTGAAGCAAGATAAAGTGCGTCTCATACTTACAACAGCTTTGCATCCAGATCATCCCATCGCGCAGCATACCACTTTTCATGGTGATGGTGTAAAGGCAATTGCGTTAACGGTTAATGATGCGCGTGATGCTTTTCATCAGACAACTTCTAGAGGTGCAAAGGCTTACATGGAGCCAAAGGAAATAACCGATGATAACGGAACAGTAGTGATGAGTGGAATTCATATCTATGGTGATACTGTCCATTTATTTGTAGAACGTAAAAATTACAATGGAATATTTCTGCCAGGGTATAGAGAATGGAAAACAGAGTATAATCCAGAGCCCGTAGGTTTAAAATATATTGATCATTGTGTGGGAAATGTAGGTTGGAATGAAATGAATCCTTGGGTAAAGTTTTATGAGGATGTGATGGGTTTCAGAAATATTCTCACTTTCGATGACAAGCAAATTTCAACTGAGTATTCAGCCTTGATGAGTAAGGTGATGAGTAATGGCAATGGTTATGTTAAGTTCCCTATTAATGAACCTGCGAAAGGAAAGAAAAAATCCCAAGTAGAAGAGTACTTGGATTTCTATGGCGGTCCAGGTGTTCAGCATATTGCAATCGCCACCGATAATATCATGGAAACGGTGACCAAGTTGCGTTCTAGAGGTGTTGAATTTCTACAAGTGCCAGGTACTTATTATGATGATTTGGCAAAACGCGTTGGTCCAATTGAAGAGGATATTGAAAAGCTACGTCCATTGGGTATTTTAGTTGATCGAGATGATGAGGGCTATCTGCTTCAAATCTTCACTAAACCAGTTGAAGATCGCCCAACGTTGTTTTATGAAATCATACAACGTAGAGGAGCAAAATCTTTTGGTGCTGGTAATTTCAAGGCATTATTTGAGGCATTGGAAAGAGAGCAGGGCCTAAGAGGAAATTTATAGTTTGCAATGACAGCAAATATTTTATGGGAAGCAAGTGAGCAACAAAAGCAATCTTCGCATTTGTATGCCTTCATGCAATGGCTGCAAATGCAGAAGGGGTTGTCATTCTCTGATTATTCTTCATTGTATCAATGGAGTATTGATCATGTAGAATTATTTTGGAGATACTTTGTTGAGTTCGCAAATCTGTTTTCTTTTCCTGAAGATAAACCTGTCCTTTCACTCACCGGTGATGATTTCATTGGAGCAAAATGGTTTGAGGGTGTGTCTTTGAATTATGATGCAGCGATTTTTAAAAATGCTAATGATCAATTTCCTGCAATAATTTTTGCTGAAGAATCACATAATCAAGTTGTTGAAATTTCATGGGATCAACTCTATAAACAAGTTGCAAGTCTCGCTGCTTGGATGAAATCGCTTGGTTTACAAAAAGGCGATAGGGTAGTTTCTGTATTGCC
>JBEBDP010000122.1:0-7872 GCA_041156925.1 Bacteroidota bacterium
ATTTAAAAATCATCCTTCCATTTAATTAATGCGTATTTTTTAATAGTACTTTCATAACCAGAGTTAAAATTCTGTTTGATTCGAAGTGCATTCTCCTCTAACTCCTGAGAATAAGAATTAATAGTAAATAAGAATAAAACTAAAATAGTAGATAATATTTTTTTCATAATATAATTTTTGAATAATTAAAATCTGTAAGAAATTCCATATTTAAAAGCAGCTCCCGATTCATATAAGTTAAAGCCCGATGATATCTTAATCTTCTCAAAGTAATAACTTAATCCTAATATCATACCTACTTCTGATTTTGATGGGTAGCCATCTGCGGGATCATATGAATAACTACCTTTTGTTGGACTACTGACATTAACTTTATCTGTGGTAGAAGAAAGTAATAAACCTAAATCAGTATATAGTTCCTTATATATTTTTATACCTCCCGATAATCCAACAACACTATTAACTGTCCTTCTATTTACTGAATTATTGCCATATGCTATTGGCGTATATCCATCAGATTTAGTACTACTGGTCATTAAAACCATATTAAACCTTTTTAAACCAACTTCAAACCCTATTGGAGTTTTTGAGTCACCAGTTAATCCAATACTAAATTGAGAATAAGAATGATTTGTAATAAATAAAAAAATAAATGAAAAAAATATAAACTTCATATTTAAAAAATTATTTGCTTAAATAATAGTATTCAATTAATCTGTATTTCTTTTTTTTATTTGCATAAACATTTTTAATTGTTTTGAGATTATCTGATATACTAATGTGATAATTTTTTTCATACTCTTTACCGGCTGATGAGCTAAATATGTAAAAATAATACCCATATTTATTAAAAAAATAAGTTGGTGTTTTATCCTCATCATATACTGTTTTGATTTTCATTTCAGGATACTTTTTCTCAAAGTATTCAATAAAAGAATCGACTTCGGATTTGGATAGTTTATTATTAACTTCGAATACTAACCTCTTATCATCACCTTCAAATAAAAGTGTCTTTAATTCTACATCTAAGTTACTTCTTAAACGCTGTGTAAAAGTTGTACTACTTTGATTAATGTAATAGTAATTATTAATTTGCAAACTATCTAAGATTTTACTTTGATTTAAAAATTCTCCTAAATTAACATCCCACGAAGGAATAATAATTTCAGGCCTCTTCTTTATCTTTATGTCTAATTTTTTATCACTAACTAACATCGTGCTATATTCATCTAAAAAAAATACTGTTTTATTATCTAATGTATCAATCAAATAATTTACTGTATCGTATTTGCAACAAACTTTTTGCCCATTCACATTCTCTTCATAAGGGATAATAATAGCTGTATCGTTTAAAAAATACTTAAAATCTTTTTTATTAAAAAGAGAATCAAAAGATTTAAAATCTACAGTATCAAAATTGAAATGATTATCTAAAAAATTGAAATTTGGTTTTTGGTCTAAGGAAAAATTATAAATGAAGGGAGATAATGAATAAACCTTCCATTTTGAATCAGCAATAGTATCAACTGAATTTTGACACGAAACGCCGAGTATTAAACCAATTATTAGATATATCTGCGACAACTTTTTCATAATAAATAAATTATATATGAAATTAGCTTTTATTTATTAGAATTTCGGTTTGATTTGAGAATAAATGCCTAAAAAAAACTTCAAAATAGACTTTCTAAGAACTATTTTTTGAAAAATCAAATTTGATTCAAACTCAATACACTAAGGACTTAGAAAGCAATGATTTAGTAAATGAATCATACATTAATTTACACCCGAATGTTTTACCCAAAGTTGTACCCAAAAAAAATAAAGCATTGATTTTCAATGCTTTATTAATATGTATCGAGGTCCCGAGCGGATTCGAACCGCTGTAGAAGCTTTTGCAGAGCTCTGCCTAGCCACTCGGCCACAGGACCATAAATGAAAAGACGATAACCGCCCTAACACGCTGCGAAATTAGTAATTTTGGTCTTATTTTCCGAATTAGGCTTAAACTTACTTTCATGAACGCAATCGAATCTTCAGAGCTAATTATCAATTCTAGGGGTGCCATCTATCACCTGGATCTAAGACCTGAAGAAATTGGTGACACCATCATTACAGTGGGGGATCCATTTAGAGTTGAAAAAGTAAGCAAGCATTTCGATCAAATTTTGTTTAAGTCGCAACACCGCGAGTTCATCACGCATACAGGTAGAATTGGAAATAAAATGGTTTCTGTAATATCTACTGGTATTGGTCCGGATAACATTGATATTGTTATAAATGAACTAGATGCAATTGCGAACATCGATTTACAAACCAGAACCATTAAACCTGAAAAAAAACAACTGAAATTCATCAGAGTAGGCACCTCTGGTTCTCTGCAGCCGCATATTGATGTAGACAGTTTTGTTGCAAGCACCTATGGATTGGGGTTGGATAATTTGATGCACTACTACCCTATTCAACAGACTGAAATTGAATTGGAATTGCTAAGCAATTTCAAAGCACAAGTGCAGCTCAATCCTAACATTAATCCCTACATCAAAGGTGCAAGTGCATTCCTACTTGCCCAGTTTACTGATGGTTGTAAGGCAGGAATTACCGCCACTTGTCCGGGTTTCTACGGACCTCAAGGCCGTAACCTCCGCATGGGTCTATCCATGCCGAATTTAAATGAACAACTCACTGCTTTTCGTTTTGGCAATCACCAAATTACCAATTTCGAAATGGAGACTTCAGCAATCTATGGATTAGCTGCTGCTCTTGGCCACCAAGCTTTATCCCTTAGTGTGATCGTAGCCAATCGATTAGCTAAAAAGTTTTCATCTGATGCAGATGGGGCAATGGAAAAACTCATCAAACACACACTTGAAAGAATCTAATCATCCAACAATGGAGATACAATTTTACAAATACCAAGGCACGGGCAATGATTTCATCATCTTAGACAACAGAGATGGCAAATACAATATGCTAACAGATGAAGCGATTGAAAAAATGTGCGATAGAAAATTTGGTATTGGTGCAGATGGCTTAATGTTATTAGAGATGGCTGAAGGCTATGATTTCAAAATGAAATACCACAATGCAGATGGTAAAGAAGGCAGCATGTGTGGAAATGGTGGAAGATGTTTGGTGCAGTTTGCTCACGACAAAGGCATCTTTAAAGAAAACTATCTTTTTATTGCTACTGATGGTCCGCATGAAGCACGCATACAAGAAAACGGTCTTGTAAAACTCAAAATGAAAGATGTTCATCATTTAGATAGTACTACTGAAAGCAGTACGCTGAATACTGGATCTCCTCATTATATTCATTGGGTCAGCACCCTTGACGACTTTGATGTTTTTAACGAGGGAAGAAAAATACGCTATAACGACACTTTCAAACAAGAAGGCATCAATGTCAATTTTGTCAAGAAAGAAGAAGATGGAATTCGTGTTAGGACTTATGAAAGAGGTGTTGAAGACGAGACACTGAGTTGTGGAACAGGTGTTACGGCTGCTGCTATTGCTAGCTCAGTAAAAATGGGACAACAGCAGGTCAATGTGAAAGTTAAGGGTGGCAACTTAGCAGTAAGTTTCAATAGAAGTGGAGAAAAAGAATTTACAGATGTATGGCTAATTGGTCCAGCTATTTTTGTTTTCACCGGAAATTACTCAACTGATGTTTAACATTCGCGTTTACGGCATTCTCATCACGGAAGAAAATAAGGTATTGGTAAGCGATGAATTTATTAGAGGAAATTATTACACCAAATTTCCTGGCGGTGGATTAGAATTTGGAGAAGGTACAAGAGATTGTTTGGTTCGTGAATTCATGGAAGAGATGAATTTGAAGGTCCAAGTTGAGGAACATCTCTATACAACTGATTTCTTCCAAATGTCCGCTTTCAATCCTGAACACCAAATTGTCTCCATTTATTACCGTGTTAAACCTTTGGAAGAAATAAAAGCTCCACTTCGTGAAACACCATTTGCATTTGATGAAAATCAAATGGCAGTCTACCATGCAACTGGAGAAACAGAGACCTTCAGATTGATTCCGATGCAAGAATTTGATGCATCGGCTGTGCATCTACCCATTGATAAAGTTGTAGCTGAGCTGGTGAAATCAATTTACAAACAATAGCAGATTAAGATTTTTTCAAAGCATCTCTAATTTCTGTAAGCAATTCATCAGTTTTTGAAATAGGCTTCGACTCAGCTTGTTCTTTTTTCTTGAGTGCATTTATTCCTTTAATGATCAAGAACATCACAAAAGCTACAATAATGAAATCGATAACAACTGTTACGAAAGCACCCCATTCCAAGGCTACTTCATCGCCATGTGCAACGATAACTTTTCCAGATGGATCTACCACTTCATTCACTTCAGATTTCAACACTAGCTTTTTATCATAAAAATTTGAACCGCCAGTCAGCAAACCTATTATAGGAGCAATCAATTTCTCAGTAAATGTGGACACTACTTTGCCGAAGGCACCTCCCATAACAAAAGCGACAGCGATATCGACAAGATTGCCTTTCAGGGCAAATTGTTTGAACTCTTTGATGAAACTCATGGCCAATATTTAGCCTTAATTTAGGGTTTTTGGAGAAGATTATGCTCCTCTGAAATCAATATCTTTGTGCAAATTGAAAAAAATCAAGTTTTGATGAAACCATTGAACTTTAAATCGTTACTCCCCCATTTTGCGGCGATAGGCATTTTCGTGTTGATTGCTTTGGTGTTTTGCAAACCTGCATTAGAAGGAAAAGTATTGCAACAAAGTGATATCATTCACTGGAAGGGAATGAGCAAGGATATTGCTGATTATAAAGAAGTCAATGGACAAGCACCGTTATGGACCAATAGTATGTTCAGTGGAATGCCAGGCTATCAAATTGCTACCAACAACAACAACGTTCTTCCTTACTATGCCAATGAAGCTTTCTCTTTATTTATTCCTAAACCATTTCGGTTCTTCATATTAGCAGCATTAGGATTTTATTTTCTTGGTTTTGCATTTGGTGTCAATCCATGGATATCAATCATCGGTGCACTGGGATATGCTTATGCCTCCTACTCTTCTATAATTGTAGCAGTGGGACATGATACGAAGATGCTATCCATGGCCTATGTACCTGCCCTTCTTGGTGCTATTGTTATGGTATACAAACAAAAATATTGGATTGGCGCTTTACTGACTGCCATATTCAGTTCTGTGCTTATTTCTCATAACCACTACCAAATTGTTTATTACTTCCTCATTTTAGCAATCGTGCTTGGTGTTGCTTTATTGGTTGACGCCATCAGAAAAAAAGAAATCTCTAATTTTTTCAAACCTACCTTAATTGCTCTTGCTGCAGGTTGCATAGGTTTGTTTACCAATGCGGTGATGTTGTTTACAACTTTTGATTATTCAAAAGCTACCATTAGAGGTGGGCAATCATCCATTAATGTAAAAGATACAACACGACAAGAAGCGAATAAAGGCGGACTAGATACTGCATATGCTTTTGCATGGAGCTATGGCATTGGAGAGACCATGACACTCATGGTGCCAAATGTCTATGGTGGTGCTTCTCAACTTTTAGGTGAGGATGCTAAATTGATTCAGACAATTAATGAGAAAGGTGTACCACAAGAACTAGGCAATCAACTTTATGGCGCATTTCCAGCCTATTGGGGTCCACAACCTAGCACTTCTGGTCCGGTATACCTTGGAGCAGTCCTTTGTTTCCTATTCATCATGGGCATGCTGCTTATAAAAGGTCCATACAAGTGGTGGATTTTAGGAGCAACCATTTTAGCCATCATGATGTCATGGGGGAAAAACCTAGCCGGCTTTAATACCTTCTTATTTGATCACTTGCCCATGTACAATAAATTCAGGGCACCATCCATGACCTTGGTTATTCCACAAATGACTATACCATTGATGGCCATCTTGGCTTTGAATAAAATTTTTAGCGGTGAATTAAGCAAGGAAGAATTATTGAAAAAGCTCAAACTATCAGCTTACATCACTGCAGGTGTACTTGCAATTGCAGTGTTTATGTACACCAGTCTTGAATACAAAACGGCAAATGACAGAGCGATACAGCAACAGCTATCTGCAATGGCACAAGGTGATCCATCATTTGGTGCCGATATTGTAAACGCAGTTGCAGAAGACAGAAAGAAATTGTTTGGTGATGATCTTACCAGAACTGCATTGCTTGTAGCAATTGCATTCATGCTCATTTATCTCTACAACAAGGGACTATTTAATAAAACAGCAGCCATTGCATCACTTGTTGCATTGACAGCATTTGATATGCTTGGTGTCAGCAACAGATATTTAAATGCCGATAAATTCTTGGAACCTGAAGAATATGAAAGTTCTTTTGCAACAACCCCGGCAGATCAACAAATTCTGCAGGACAAAGACAATCACTTTAGGGTATTCAATTTAACACAAGATGTTTTTAACGATGCCATCACTTCTTATCACCATCGTTCGATTGGCGGATACCATGCTGCTAAACTGAGCATCTACCAAGATTTGATAGAAAATCAATTGGCCAAACAACCACTCAATCTTCAAGTATTGAATATGCTTGACACCAAGTATATCATAACTACAGATTCAACAGGCAATCCCTATCCTTCTGTCAACCCTGAGGCCTTAGGTGCTGCATGGCTTGTAAATAATATCGTTTGGGCAAAAGATGCAAAAGCTGAAATGATGGCATTGGATTCTTTCAATGCAAAAACAACAGCTGTTGTACAAGAATCATTTAAATCTCTCGTTAATGAGAAGATTTCAGTTGATTCAGCTTCATATATTAAACTTACGCAACCAGGTCATGATACCCTCAAATACGAATCAAACTCCTCTTCCGCAACCTTTGCTGTCTTCAGTGAAGTGTACTATGATAAGGGTTGGCTAGCTTTTGTTGATGGAAAAGAACAACCCATCATCAAAACCAACTACGCCCTAAGAGGACTTTCTTTGTCGCCTGGAAAACATGAAATTGAATTTAGGTTTGTCCCTGCATCTTATTACAGCGGCTACAACATCACTAAATACAGCCAATGGCTTCTTGTTCTATTCTTTATCGCCACAATTGGCATAAACTTCTGGAAGAAGAAGAAAAAAACAACATAAATGAATAGCCCTCTCATTAGCGTAATCATGCCAGTATACAATACTGCTCCTTTTCTGAAGGAGGCAATTGAGAGTATGTTGACTCAAACCGAAACTGATTTTGAACTGATTCTTATCAATGATGCTTCAACTGACAACAGTAGTGAAGTGATTGCTCAGTTCAACGACTCAAGGATCAGGTTGATCAATAACGATAAAAATCTCGGCCTTGCTGTATCCCTCAACAAAGCAATAAGGGTATCAACTGGTAAATATATCGCCAGGATGGATGGAGATGATATTGCACTTCCAACCAGATTTGAAGAACAATTAAAAATCATAAAATCTGCTGACAGGAGAACCGTAGTTTGTTCTACTTGCTTATTAATTGACGAACTCGGCAATAAAATTGGCAAGTGGAAAGACGATAGCAAATACAGTAGTCCAAAAGAAATCAGAAAACAATTACCGAATAACAACTGCATTGTTCATCCTTCGGTAATGGTGAGGAGAGATTTACTGTCAGAATTCTTCTATGATCCAGAACAACACGAGTCAGAGGATTATGACCTTTGGTTAAGAATGGCCTCCGATGATGTTCAATTTCTTAAAATTACACAACCTCTTGTACTCCACCGCATAAGAAAACAGTCATTTACTAGACAAAGACAACAAAATGTCTTTTTTAAATTATTTCGCGTTAAAATAGTATTCCTGTTTCATGAAATCATAAAAGGAAGAATCAATGTATTTATGC
>JBEBDP010000123.1:0-14567 GCA_041156925.1 Bacteroidota bacterium
ACCAAGTGCTGTGTACTTTTTAGGATTTTTAAGAAAATCTACTATCTCCATCACTTCTTGCTTGGCTTCATCCAAACCTGCAACGTCTGTGAAGGTGATATTGACTTTAGTCCCTTTATCAAACAATTGCGCTTTTGACTTTCCAATGTTAAAGATTCCACCTCCTCCTGAACCTCCTGCTCCACCACCCATCTTTCTCATCATCAACACAAACAGTAATCCAAACATCAGCAAGGGGAATAGGAAATTTAACAAGGGACCAAAAAATTCTGGGTCACTAACCGGATCAACTTTGACTGGCGTAACATTTGGATGTTCACTGAAATACTTATCAATATTTTCTTGGTAATCGTCAACTTTTGAATAGTTGAACTGGAAGTGAGGCCCTTTTGAGGCTTTAGCATGAACCAACTTTTTTGCACCAATTAAAGAATCGTACAAAGTGCTACTTAAGCTGTCCTGTTTGATATAAACCCTAACAACTCCTTTATTTTTAACAGGCTCTAATTTTTCAACATGGTTTCTATCGAGAAGTTTCTGTCTGAATTCTAATTCGGTGATAGTGCTAGCATCCGGACTCACACCACGCATGACTTGATAGCCGATAAGCATTACCGCTGCAATTACATATATCCAGTAAAAACTGAATTTAGGCCCCTTTGGCAAAGGACCATTTCCGCCATTTTCTTTGTTGCGTTTAAACGAGGAGAACGGATTCTGACGCTTATCGTTCTTATTCTCTTCTTGATTCATATCAATTCGTTATTTCTTTTGAGATTTTTTTGCTTTACTGACACTGGTTTTTTTGACAGGAGCAGGCGCTTCTTCAATTTCTTCCAGCAAGGCCTCGCCATCACTCCACATTTCTTCAAGTCTGTAAAACTTTCTTGTTTCGCTTTGGAATACATGTACCACTACATTCACATAGTCGATTAAAGCCCACTGGCTAGCACTTAGTCCCTCATGTTTATAAGGAGGCTCACCACATTGCTTCTTAACACATTCTTCCACCCATTCTGCAATGGCTCTCACCTGAACGGTTGAACTTGCTTCACATATTATGAAGAAGTCGGCCACCGCTTCTGGAATTTTACGGAGATCCAGAGAAACAATATGTTCTCCCTTTTTATCCTGGATGGCATTAAGAATAACTTTCAGGATTTTACTACTCCTTGTTAACCTGGCTATTTTTTTAGTGGGTACTGCTTCTTCAGATCTAATTGTCAAAGGCTGTTTTTTTAATTGTTCCTTGAGTATCTTGCCCAAAAATAAGGATAAATTCAGTCCGTTTTTTGGGATACAACATGATCGGAGAACCTTTTATCATATTGCCAACAATTGATAGTACCAATAACTATGCCAAAGCCCTATTAAGGGATAGCCTAGCGAAACATGGTATGGTGGTTTTTGCTGAGGAACAAACCCATGGAAGGGGGCAGAAAAACAACCAATGGCAGAGTGAACAGGGGGTAAACATCATGATGAGTGCAATTCTAGATGCATCATGGCTTTCTATTAATGAACAATTCCAGCTTTCATGCGCTACTGCGGTTGCTTGCAGCGATTTTTTCAGTAAATATGCAGGTGACGAAACTTGCATAAAATGGCCAAATGACCTTTATTGGCGTGACAGAAAGGCAGGGGGTATTTTAATTGAAAATGTAATAAAAGGCAATATTTGGGAAAAAGCAATTGTTGGCATTGGCATCAACATCAACCAGGTAGGTTTTAACCAAATGAAGCACAAGCCTGTATCCCTCAAACAAATAACTGGACAATCATTTGATGTTAAGCTACTCGCTAGGGAATTATGTACTTTTCTTGAGAAACGATACAAAGAATTAATAGAAGGCAACTTTGAAAATCAGCTTGATTTGTATAACCAAAGATTATTCAAAAGAGGTGAAATCGTAACCTTGAAAAAAGGAAATGAAATGGTTGCAGCTACAATAGAAAGTGTAACCAAAAATGGTGAACTGTTGACCAATAATCAATTGCAGTCAATTTTTACACATGGTGAAGTGGAATGGATTTTATAATCCAAACCCTGCAGCTATTTCGGCAGCGTGTTCTTTCACTTTTGGCTTTGCAATAACTTTCACCACCACACCATTCTCATCAATTAGAAAGGTAGTCCTAAATACTCCCATGTATTTGTTACCGTAGAGTTGCTTCTCACCCCAAACACCATATTTTTCAACTAGTTTTTTGTCGGTATCAGCAATGATTCTAAATGGTAATTTATGCTTGGCAATAAATTTCAAATGAGATTTTTCATCGTCAGGGCTCACTCCAATTACAGTAATACCTTTCTTTTCAAGCGCTTTATAACCATCTCTCAAATTACAAGCCTGCACTGTACAAGTACTGGTATCGTCTTTTGGATAAAAATACAATGCGAGTTTTTTTCCTTTAAAATCTGCTAATTTGATTTTTTCTCCATCTTGGTCGATGGCAGTAAACGCAGGTGCCTTTTTTCCTTCTTGAACAGACATAATAGTTAATTTCTAGTTACTTGAAAATCTTTTGAAACTGTATTACCAGCTTCATCAATAACAAGAACAGTTAATATATGTTCACCAATGGGGAAATGTTCATCAACAACATAGGAATACCTGATACCAGATGGCTTAAACATCAGCCATTTACCGTCAACCGTTACCCTAAACTCTTTGATTACTTTGAGATCATCTAGCACATCAAAATGGATATTTGACCCTGTTTTCAATCTAGCTCCATCATGCAAGTGAGTTGAAAAATGAGGAGGCTGAATATCATGCAACAATTGAAAAAAACCAAAATCCCTGAAGGAAGCACTGAAGCCGTCTTTTTCTTGAACTGCCTTCTTTATTTCTGTCTTTCCCCTATAACTTCTTTTTACTACCAGCCTATCTGTGTTCAGTAAAGCTATATCCTTACTAGGCTTGATCTTTACTTTAAAATAACTCTGTACTGGTATATCTGCTGGCAAAGTTTGGTATACAGGAGATGCATCATGCGCAGCAGATGCATAGGTAGATTGAAGACTAAAATGAAAATCATCATAAAAAGCATCCTCTTTAAAAACGAATTGAATCTGCTCTTCATCATAAATATTCAATTCACCAGCATTCATGAGTTGTCCGGTTTTTTCCTGAACAACAGAAGCACCTGGCTTTCGTTTGATGGAAAAATTAACGACTGATTTATTTTCATAGGCATCCAATACTTCAATTTCTGCATCCTGCTCAAGATCTGAAATGGAGAAATACTGTTTGTTGTTTGAACTATATACGGGGAGGTCCATTTTCTTTGCTGGGAAAAGCATTTGATAATACGCCCCACCCTTCATTTTATGGGTGTAATCAATATGCCCATTCAAGTAACGTGTTTGATCATAACTGATGTTGTCCAACCGAAATGAAGACACCAATTGATTATCTAATTTCAAACTTGCAGCAAATATTCCATTTGCATTTGGCACCCCAGTCATCCTATCGGTTGCTTGAATCGACATGAATACTTTCTCAAAAGGTAATTCCACACGGTTGGCAACATGATACTGATTGCCTTTTTTGATAAGCGGATATACAATTGGCGTTTGTTCATAAACACTTTTGTCTCGATCATAGAAAACCAAACGGAAAACATCTGGAGGTGTTACATCAGGCAATAGAAACCTAAAGCGAAGGGGATTAAGACAGTTCTCAGTTTTGGTATCTCTGATTTCAAAATGAACATGCGGACCTTGAGAGGCCCCTGTATTTCCGCTGTATCCAATCAGTTGCCCTTTCTTAACAGGTAGTAAACCTGCAGGTACTTTCAGATCAATTTTCCAGGTTTGTTGCACGTATTGTTGATCCTCCAGGTAGTTTTCTGCTGCAGGAATGAATCGATTCATATGGGCGTACAGTGTAGTTGTACCATTAGGATGATCCAAATATATTGCTCTTCCAAATCCGCCTGTTTCTATTTTCATTCTAGATATAAATCCATCCGCTGGTGCATAAACAGGGAGGTTTTCTCTTGATTCGGTCGATAAATCAAGCCCCATGTGAAAATGATTGGGACGCATCTCACCAAAATTGGCGTTCAACCGAGGATTGATGGATAGAGGGTATGCAAAATACTCAGGAACACCCTTTGGCTGGGCAAAGGCCTCCCAACTAGTTAACAGTAACAACATTAAAAGCAACTTCATTTTCATGGCGCAAAACTAAGACATATCAAAAAACTTACTAAATGAAGTAAAAAAAGTGATTTTAGTAGTTTTTGTATACTTATTTAAAATTTTCATCGTTATCCATACAACATATTAGCCTTAAAAGTTGTCTATAGATAAGATTAGCATTATGAAAACACTCCTTACAAAAATCATCCTTGTCTTTGCTTCAGTTTCCACCTTATTTGGTTTCTCCAAAAAGAAACAAACATCCGGAACTGAAAAAGACGCTATCCGTCTTTACGAATTTGAACAAAACGACCTGGTTGAGGACTACGAGATGGCAGCTTACCATAACCAAGCGTGATTTTCCCACCAAGTATCAACAGATTATCCTCTATTTGAATAAAGACAAGGTTTTCCTACTGAAAAGTTGATTTCAAACCTTACTTTTGCACTCCGGGTACAACCCGGTTTTTTTGTGCCCTTTACCCAATAAAAATCCCACTTATGCCAAAAGACGCATCTATAGGTTCAGTACTGATTATCGGCTCAGGACCAATCATCATCGGACAAGCTTGTGAATTTGACTATTCTGGCTCTCAAGCTGCCAGAAGTCTCAGGGAAGAGGGAGTAAAAGTAATATTGATCAATTCTAATCCAGCAACCATCATGACCGACCCAATGATGGCAGATAGGGTTTATTTGTTGCCACTAACAGTAGAAAGTATTGAAACCATTTTAAAGGAAAATCAGATTGATGCTGTTCTTCCAACAATGGGTGGACAAACTGCATTGAACCTTGCAAAAGAGGCAGAAGAGTTAGGGATATGGGAGAAGTACAACGTAAAACTGATTGGTGTTGATATCAAAGCAATAGATAAGGCAGAGGACAGAGAAAAATTCAGACAGTGGATGATCGAAATGAATATTCCTGTCGCCACAGCAAAAACAGCCAACTCTTTCCTTGAAGGAAAAGAGTTCGCCCAAGAAATTGGTTTCCCACTGGTTATTCGCCCCTCCTTTACTTTGGGTGGTACCGGTGGTGGTTTCGTGCATAGCAAAGAATACTTGGATGAAGCCTTGAACAGAGGTTTATCTGCCTCCCCTATCCATGAAGTACTTGTTGAAAAGGCTGTATTAGGCTGGAAGGAGTTTGAGTTGGAGTTGTTAAGGGACATGAAAGACAATGTTGCCATTATTTGTACAGTAGAAAACTTTGACCCAATGGGTGTTCATACTGGTGACTCTATCACAGTTGCACCAGCCATGACCTTGAGCGATACTGCTTTTCAGCTCATGAGAAATACAGCCATCCGCATGATGCGTGAGTTGGGAAATTTCGCTGGAGGATGTAACGTGCAGTTTGCTCTTAATCCAGAAACCGAAGAGATCATTGCCATTGAAATTAATCCGAGAGTGAGCCGCTCTTCTGCCCTAGCATCTAAAGCAACTGGATATCCCATTGCAAAAATTGCCGCTAAGCTTGCACTAGGTTACAGCTTAGATGAATTAAAAAACCAGATAACTAAAACTACATCAGCATACTTTGAACCGGCACTTGATTACGTTATCGTAAAAGTGCCAAGATGGAACTTTGATAAATTCAAAGGTGCAAATGATACACTCGGACTTCAAATGAAGTCTGTTGGTGAGGTAATGTCGATTGGAAGAAGCTTTACTGAAGCAATTCAAAAAGCTTGTCAAAGTTTGGAAAACAATGCAGTTGGATTGGGATATTATGGAAAGAGCTTAATGCATGCTGATGAAATAGTGGAATACCTCAAGACGCCAAAATGGGATAGAATTTTCCGTATCAAAGATGCCCTCATGATGGGTATCAGTGTGAAAACTGTCTGCCAGGCTACACGTATCGACAGATGGTTCATTTATGAGATCCAGAAAATTGTAGACATCGAAAAAGAAATTGCCAAGTACAAATTTGAGACTTTGCCGATTGAACTGATCAAGAAAGCAAAACACCATGGCTTTAGTGATGAGCAGATTTGTAGAATCATGCAAGATGGCAATGAAGATGCTTTATATGAAAAAAGAAAAGCAGCAGGAATCACCAGAGTGTACAAGATGGTAGACACTTGCTCAGCTGAATTTGAAGCTAAAACACCATACTTCTACAGCAGCTTTGAAAACCAAGGTACCAATGAAAGTAAGGTTAGTGATAAAAAGAAAATAATTGTTCTTGGATCTGGTCCAAATAGAATTGGACAAGGAATTGAGTTCGATTATTGTTGTGTTCACGGCTTATTGGCCATCAAAGAATGTGGCTATGAAGCGATTATGGTGAACTGTAACCCTGAAACCGTTTCTACTGATTTTGATATCGCAGATAAACTATATTTCGAGCCTGTTTATTGGGAACACCTTTGGGAATTGATTGAATTTGAAAAACCAGAGGGTGTGATTGTGCAATTGGGCGGACAAACCGCATTGAAGCTCGCAGAAAAATTACACAAGAAGGGAATTAAAATCATAGGAACGTCCTTTGATAATATGGATATTGCTGAGGACAGAGGAAGATTCAGTGATATGTTGAAAAGCCTTGGTATTCCTTATCCAGAATATGGAACTGCCTTCAATGTGGATGACGCGGTTGAAGTTGCTCAAAAAGTTGGCTATCCTGTTCTTGTGCGTCCATCTTATGTTTTAGGCGGACAAAGAATGAGGATTGTGATCAACGACGAAGAACTTGAATCAGCAGTTGTTAGCCTACTAAAACATATCCCCGACAATAAAATTCTAATTGACCACTTCTTAGATCGTTGTCAGGAAGCTGAAATAGACGGCATATTTGATGGAGAAGATTTCCATGTTATGGGTGTAATGGAACATATTGAGCCTGCGGGTATTCATAGTGGAGACAGCAATGCAGTCTTACCTGCTTTTAACTTGACACCATTGGAAGTAACAACCATGGAATTCTATGCAGAGAAAATTGCTAGAGCACTTAACATAAAAGGTTTAATCAATATTCAGTTTGCCATAAAAAATGGACAAGTGTTTGTAATTGAAGCCAACCCTAGAGCTTCAAGAACTACACCATTCATAGCCAAAGCTTACCAGATTCCTTATTTGAACATCGCAACTAAAGTGATGATAGGAACACATAAACTGAAAGATTTTCAATATGAAAAGAAACTGGAAGGTTTTGCAATTAAAGAACCAGTTTTCAGTTTTGATAAATTTCCTGGTGTCAGCAAGGAGCTTGGTCCAGAAATGAAATCAACAGGTGAAGCCATCCGATTTGTAAAAGACCTGAGAGATCCATATTTCAGGACTTTGTACAAAGAGAGAAGCATGCACTTGAGTAAGTAAGTTAAACTTCAATTTTGATGCCCCTTTTGAAGAGCACATCCCTTCAGTTCATGAAGAGAAGCAAGTTTTTATTGCTTCTGCTGTTGGTATTGAATAATATTCAGCCAGCACATGCACAGCTCAAACAAATAATTGGCAAAATCAGAGACAGTCATTCAGAAGAAGCAATTCCTTTTGCATCTGTTCAATTCAAGAAATCTTCAATGGGGAAATTGAGTGACTCCTCAGGAAGTTTTGTTTTCAATCTGCGCAATTGGCCAAGTGATACTTTGATTGTTTCCTATGCTGGCTTCGAGGATTTTTTCCTAAAAATAGATACTAGCCTTACCAATATAAATGTGTTGATTAAATTGGAAAGAAGAAAAAGCAACAATGAGGTAGTAGTCAAGAGTAAATTCAGTAGAGGGTATTTATTATGGAGAAAGGTGGTTAGAAATAAAGACAGAAACGATAGAAGCAGATTTGACAACTATGCATATGAATTATACAATAAACTTGAAATCGACTTGAACAATGTGAACGTCGACAAAATGCAAAAGGGTTTCCTTCCACCCAAGCCATTCAAGTTTATTTTAAACAACGTTGATACAACTACCGAGACATCACCCATTTTACCTATTTATCTTGTAGAAAATATATCCGACTATTACACCCAAAAAGAACCAGCCAAAAGCCGTGAAATTATACGTGCGAGTAAAACAATTGGACTAAAAAACGAATCTGTCTCAAAATTTCTTGGAGGCATGTACCAAAATGTAAATGTCTACAAAAACTTTATTCCAGTCTTTGATAGAGAATATGTTAGTCCAATTAGCAACGACGGCGATCTTTATTACAATTATAAATTGGCAGATACACAATATGTTGCTGGTAGAAAATTTTTCCGACTTGTTTTCTTTCCTAAACGAAAAGGAGAAAATACTTTTCAAGGAGATGTATGGATAGCCGACTCTAGTTTTGCGGTTCAAAAAATGAACCTACAAGTTTCACCGGGCACTAATATCAATTTCATTGAGAAGCTGAGCTTGGTTCAAGAATATCAATTGATACAAGACAGTATATGGTTTTTAGCAAAAGATAAATTCATCGCCAATTTCAACCTAACCGGAAAAAAGAATCTAAGTCTTATAGGAAGAAAAACAACTACTTATGATAATATCCTAATTAATCAATCTGAACCACCTAAAACAATCAGTTTAGCATCGAAAGATGATAAACGAAAAGAATTAGTTGTAGTGGCAGATGATGCATTAGAAAAACCAGATAGTTTCTGGATGAGCAACCGACATGAGGCACTTAACAAAAATGAAAGCAACTTTTACAAGATGGCTGATAGTCTGCTGAGTATGCCTGAGTTTGAAAGCTACTCAGAATGGCTAAGCTTTATTGGAACAGGCTACCGATTTGTAGGCAACTATGAAATAGGACCTTGGATGAATTGGATCAGTGGCAATAATTATGAAGGCTTGCGACTCAGATTTGACATAGGCACCAATTATCATTTCAATAAAAATATCTACCTCTCTTCTTACTTGGCATATGGCACCAAAGACAATAAACTAAAAGGAAAATTCGAAACCTTGTTCATGTTGGGCAAAGATCCGAGGAGCAGCATCAGGTTGCTTTATAAAAACGATCTTGATTATGGTCAGACTTATTATGATGAGGTGGGATATGACAATGTATTTGCTTTAGCAGCCAGAAAAGAACAAGTCCCTATTAAATTGATCAAGATAGAGGAACAAAAAATAGAATATTTCAAAGAATGGAGAACCGGCTTATCATTGACCAGCAGTCTGCATCGTAAAATATATAACCCCATTAAAGATCTACCGACTAAACTAGATTTTACTTCGACAGATCAACCTGGCAACTTCAATGATTTCCAGTTTAATTTTCGCTTAAGGTTTGCCTACCTAGAACGATTCTTGCAAGATGATTTTTTCAGAACCAGCTTGGGAAGTGATTATCCCGTTTTGGAACTGAATTACACAAAAGGAATAAAAGGTTTTTTAAATAGCGGCTACAATTATTCAAAAGCAACATTTAGCATTAGCGACTATTTGAAAGTCCCACCAATTGGAACCATCTATTATGGTGCATATGCAGGAAAAGTTTGGGGAACACTACCCTATATGTTACTAAACATTGCACCAGGTAATGAAATTTACTATTACAACAAATATGCTTTCAACCTGATGAATAGGTATGAATATATTTTTGATGAATACGGAGGATTCAATGTAGAGCATAATTTTGGTAGGGGCATCTTCCGTCTACTTCCACAAAATAAAAAACTCAAACTCCGTCAGTTCTGGAATGCAAAAATACTTTGGGGCAGCATCAGTGATAAAAATGCAGCATTGAATTTAAAAAGCAATTTCCCCTTTACCAGTTTAAATGGAAGAACCTATATGGAACTCGGAACGGGTGTAGACAATATTTTGAGATTCTTTAGACTGGATCTCGTATGGAGAATAGCTCCACGTCCATTACCTGTTGAGCAGTACAAGAAATTTGGAATCTTTGGCAGTTTCAGGTTCTCCTTCTAGGAGTTATAAAATGAATCGCAACTTTCAAGTATGACAGCACATGCTGAACGAATTTCTTCTTCGCTAATAATTAATGGCGGTGCAACTCTCATGCATTGTGAAGCAAATAAAAACCAATCTGTAAACACCCCCTTCTCAATACAACGATCGATAACTTTCTTATTGGTATCGTATGAATCAAATTCAATTGCAATCAATAAGCCAGCCGACCTCACCTGCTTAATCATGGGATGAACGAGCAATGATTGGAACAATTTTGATTTTTCAGCAACTCCATTCATCAACTGTTCATCTAATAAAAATTGCAATGCTGCTAGTCCAGCTGCACAACAAACAGGATGCCCCCCGAATGTAGTAATATGCCCTAAGACTGGATTTTCAGTAAAGGCATTCATATTGGCAGTACTGGATACAAATGCTCCCAGTGGCATGCCCCCGCCCAATGCTTTACCCAACAACAATACATCAGGAACAATGCCAAATTGTTCGAATGCAAATAATGTACCTGTCCGACCAAAACCAGTTTGAATTTCATCTAACACCAACATTGCACCCACCTCCTTGCACTTTTGATACAATGCCTGCAACCATTCAACAGATGGAGCATGTATACCCATTTCAGCTTGTATAGGTTCTGCAATTACACAAGCTGTATGCTGATCAATATGATCTAAAGCACTGTAGTGATTATAATCAGCATGCGTTACTCCTGGTAATAAAGGCCTGAACGCATTTCTCCAATATTCATCTCCCATTACACTCAAAGCACCTTGTGTTGAACCATGGTAAGAGTTCTTAAATGCGACAATATTTGTTCTACCCGTTATGCGTTTGGCTAATTTCATTGCGCCTTCAGTTGCTTCTGCACCTGAGCTGGTAAAATAAACTGAATTAAGTTTTTCGGGCAAATGAGATGCTATTTGATGAGCATATTGCACTTGGGGTGATTCAATCAACTCTCCATAGACCATCACATGCATATAAGCATCTAGCTGTTGATGGATGGCGGCAATAACTTTTGGATTACGATGACCAATGTTACAAACACTAATTCCACTTATAAGATCAGTATAGACCTTTCCCTCTCTATCCCACATCTTCGTTCCTTCTGCTTTTACAATATCAAGCGCAAGTGGTGCGGAAGATGTTTGAGCAACATGCCTAAGAAATAATTCTCGCTGGTTCATTACTGCGAAGTTCCTGAATATGCAATAACTTTAAGAAAAAAAATGCCTTTCATTCTTCCAGTAAGAGGTTTTACGCCCAGTTTTGGTGACAACGTATTTATAGCGCCCAACGCCACCATCGTTGGTGAAGTTAGCATGGGAAACGATTGTAGCATTTGGTTCAATGCAGTGGTAAGAGGAGATGTCAATTTTATAAAAATGGGGCATATGGTCAATATTCAAGACAATGCCGTTATTCATGGAACCTTTGAAAAAAATGGAACAACCATTGGGAATAATGTAAGCATAGGCCATAATGCAATTGTTCATGGCTGTACAATTGAAGACAATGTTTTAATTGGTATGGGGGCTATTGTAATGGATAGAGCAATTATCGGTTCTAATTCAATTATAGCTGCTGGTGCTGTTGTACTCGAAGGGACCATTGTACCCCCAGGGTCTATTTTTGCTGGTGTACCCGCTAAAAAAGTGAAAGAAATTTCTGAAGAAAAAATAAAGGGAGAAATCAATCGAATTGCAAACAACTATGTCACCTATAGTAGTTGGTTCAAAGAGTAATTACCATTTTTTTTCAGCTATCGAATCAAGAATGGTGAGATAACTTACATAACGCTCTTCATGAATTGCGCCTTGAACTACAGCTTGTTTAATGGCACAACCTGGTTCATTGATGTGCACACAATTGTTAAACTGACAATCCTGAAGTCGCGCTTTCATTTCAGGAAAATAATGCGAAAGTTCATCTTTTGAAATATCTGCAATAGCAAACTCCCTCATCCCAGGTGTGTCAATAATTCTTCCTCCCGAGGGTAGATCATACATTTCAGCAAATGTGGTGGTATGCATACCCTTACCAGACCATTCACTTACCTCTGTAGTACGAATATTTGCTCCTTCTAGTATAGCATTAATCAAACTGGATTTGCCCACGCCAGAATGGCCGCTAATCAAAGTGGTTTTATCATGCAGCACTTCTTTAAGTGCTTCTAGTCCCTCTTCCTCTTCTACAGAAGTGAGCAACACTTTATACCCAACAGCTTCATACATCGCTTTTCGATCCTCAAATAAAACAACATCATCTTCTTCATGAAGATCTGATTTATTGAAGACAATGATTGCAGGAATATGGAAAGCTTCACAGGTAACCAAAAAACGATCTATAAAACCAACAGAAGTGCGCGGCTCTCTGATCGTAGCAATCAACAAGGATTGATCTAGGTTACATGCAATGATGTGATGCTGACGTTTATTGGCAGGAGAAATACGATTGACATAATTTCTACGCGGTAACAAGTCGGTGATGATGGTCCTGTTTTCAGCCTCATCCTCCATTTCAAAAACCACCTCATCACCTACTGCAATTGGATTGGTTGATGTGATGTCTTTGATCTTAAATTTCCCCTTAAGTCTAGCCTGATAGAAAGCACCATCATCTGCCTTAACAACGTACCAGCTACCGGTCGACTTATATACAATACCATTCATACGCAGCAGTTGGTTATATTATTCAACTTAAATATTTGGCAACAATGGGTAATCTTCTTCCAACACCAAATGCTTTGGTGCTTACACGGATAATGGGACAAAATTGATTACGCTTGTATTCGTTGAGGTTAACCATTCGCAGTGTTTTCCGCACCAATCCTTCATCAAAGCCCATGGCAATAATTTCAGCTGGACCTTTTCTGCGCTCAATATAAAAGTACAAGAGTTTATCCAGTTCATCATATTCAGGTAAACTATCGCTATCCTTTTGATTGGGTCTAAGTTCTGCAGAAGGTGCCTTACTTAATATATTTTCAGGAATAATTACTTGTTTGCTATTAATATGATGCGCTATCGCATATACTTGCGTCTTGTATAAATCACCTATCACACTTAGTCCACCTGCCATATCTCCATACAATGTTCCATACCCTGTTGCCAATTCGCTTTTATTGGATGTATTCAATAAAACATAGCCAAACTTGTTGGCAATTGCCATCAGCAAATTACCACGTGAGCGACTTTGTATATTTTCTTCGGCAACACCAAATGTTGTTCCGTTGAACAAGGGCTCTAATGATTGAAGGAAACTATCATAGATTCCACCAATACCAATAATATGATATGGGTTTCCAAGTTGTTCACTTAATTGTTTTGCGTCCTCTACAGAATGCTCACTAGAAAATGAAGAAGGCATTAAAATAGCAGTAACGTTTTCTGCCCCGAGTGCTTCAACTGCTAATGTTAGAACAACTGCCGAATCTATTCCACCACTACTTCCTAAAATGGCTTTTTTGAAACCCATCTTGGAGAAATAATCTCTAATGCCTGCAATCAAAGCAGATTTAATTTGGCTGATATTATTTTCATTGGTCAGGTACCCAATAATTTTTTCAGGATCTGCTGTCTTAGCAACGCGCATATCCATTTCAATTTTTGGATGGCTTTGTTGAACCGCGCTTTTAGTAACGTAAAGATCATCAGTATCAACCAAAACAGTGTCCTCTTTAAAATAAGCGAGCTCATGTTTAAGTACTCCGCCAGCTGTATATACCAAGCTACCACCATCAAAAATGATCTCGGTTTGTGCACCTACTGCATTGCAGTAAATCATGGGAAGCTTGTACTTCAATACATTCAACCTGATTACTTCTTTTCGATCTTCATCATGATCATAGTCAAATGGTGAGGCAGAAATATTGATCATCAAATCGGGATCTTGCTTCATGAGTTCATCCATTGGACAAACCCTGTACAAAGGATTATCCCCAAGGTTCCAAATATCTTCACAAATAGTGACTGCAATCTTCTTCCCTTTAAATGATATTACATTCCAAGTATATGCAGGCTCAAAATACCTGTACTCATCAAAAATATCGTAGTTAGGCAATAAGGTTTTATGAGCAACACCTTGTTGTTTACCTTGGTATAAAAGAATTGCTGAATTAAATAAGTCCTTACCCTCTAGTTGTGGGTTTCTTGTTGGTGCGCCAATCAATATGCCAACTGAATGACTGTATTTTGCTATTTCTTCTACAGTCGATTCTACCTGCAACAAGAAATCTTCAAATTCTAAGAAATCTCTTGGCGGATACCCACAAACAGAAAGTTCAGAGAAAACAACTAAATCGGCTCCCAATTGCACAGCCTTCTCTACTTCACCAATCATTTTTTGTTTATTCAACTCGAAGTTGCCAATATGATAATTCTGTTGGGCTACATACACCTTCATCCTGCAAAATTGCAGAAATATGATGAATTATGGTTAAAATAAACCAAACAGGCGTTGCCAGACAATGCTTTGCTTTAATTTTGAATCTCAAAATCAATCCTTTTGAAATTGAATAAAAATATCAACCCTCTATTTGT
>JBEBDP010000124.1:0-10258 GCA_041156925.1 Bacteroidota bacterium
ACTAATTGCAGGTATCTCCTATACAAATTATATCAAGACTGCAACAAACAGCATTCTGACTACCCCCTTCACACATGAAGTGTATGCTTATGCGCAATTAAGAAAATCTGTTGTACGACCATTTTTAGCATTGGGTTGGGCGTCTGGCAATTATCAAGATGTTTCAACAATACCATTAAGAATTAGAGGTGAAAATATCTTTGTTCTAGATACCTCTAAAGTACAGCTAAATGATTTCTCAACTATTGCTGGGGTATCACATACATTTACTTTACAGAAAATTTTTGCAAAAGATGATATGCTCACTTTTGTTCCTTCACTGAATTTAATTGCTGAGCTACAAAATTATAAAACTACTCCACAGTCAATTGGTGTGATGAAAGATCTTGATGAAGACCCTGAAGATGATGATGCAATTGATATAGACAGAATTAGGAAGAGGTTCAATTTGAATCCTAAAACCTTATCCAAATTTTCATTTCAAACACTTGCTTTTTCTGCAAATGCCAATTGGTATAAATCTTCTTATTCTGTTACAGCAGGATATTTTATGGGGTACTATTTTAACAATGTCAATACCTCAAAATTTGTCCATTTTTTTAACCTGACAGTAGGTGTCACATTTTAGTGTTTTCTTATCACTATGGGAAAAACTAATGTTATAATTTAGCCTTTATCTATAGATTAAAATTCAATACTATGAAACGTTTACTAGTTATTGCAGTACTTGTATTGTCAGGGTTGATTTCGAATGCACAAGGGTTTAGTATCGGTCCGAAACTTGGTGCAAATATTACTGGATTAAACGGCTTGCAATTTGAAAAGGGTTATGACTTTTCATACCATGTTGGAGCATTCGCAGAAATAGGATTGTCGGAGAAAATTGCACTTCAACCTGAATTGTTGTGGAGCCAATCTGTGGTAAATCCTGGAGCAACATTTTCTAGTCTGTATTCTTCTACATTAACAGACCTTACCAAGGTAAAATTGAATTATATTTCTGTTCCTTTGCTGTTGAACATACGTCCGGTCAAGATGCTAAGTTTTCAAGTTGGTCCACAATTTGGTGTTTTATTAGATGCAAAAAATTCAACAATTAACAATGTAAAATCCGCATTCAAATCTGGTGATTTTTCCATGATGGCAGGTGTTCAATTTAAAATACTTGTATTTAGATTTTATGGAAGATATGGTTTTGGTATAACCAATATTAATGACATAAGCGAGGATACTTGGAAGAGCAAAACCCTTCAATTGGGTGTAGGATTGGGACTTTAAGATCAATAAAAATAAAATTCTTTAATCCCGGTCAGCGACCGGGATTTTTTGTGGCATTAAACTTGCCCTATATAGCGGTAGAACAGAAATCTACTTATTAGGTGATTTCATTGTGACAATATGTCTTAATTGAAAAGTATGGATTTAAAGATGAATTTTTTACAACAGGAGGATGATTTGGACTTCATGCCTATCATTCCTTTGAACGATAATGATGGTGGAAATGCAGATCAAATGGCTGTTCCTGCCGAGTTGCCTCTTTTGCCTCTCAGAAATACTGTTCTTTTCCCCGGGGTTGTTATTCCCATTACAGTGGGTAGGGATAAGTCGATTAAGGCTATTGCCGAGTCTTATAAGACTGACAAATTGGTAGGTGTACTGGCTCAAAAAGACAGTAGTGTGGAAGATCCTGGAGTAGGAGATTTGGTGTCAATTGGTACGGTTGCCAAAATTATCAAGTTGATCAAAATGCCTGATGGAGGTACAACTGCCATCTTACAAGGTAAAAGAAGATTCAAGTTATTGAAAGTAACTGCTGAAGAACCCTATTTCATTGGCGAGGTTGAGGCAATTGAAGAGGAAGTTATCAAAGATGATGCTTCTTTTGAGGCCTCTGTTTCTTCTATAAAAGATCTTGCTGCACAGATCATTCAGCTTTCGCCCAATTTACCAACCGAAGCATCAATCATTTTAAAGAATATTGAGCAGCCATCATTTTTGATTCACTTTGTAGGAAGTAATTTGAATTGTGAGCTACCTGAAAAGCAACAATTGCTTGAAATGAGTGATTTAAGAGGACGTGCTGAGAAATTATTGGGACTCCTTCAAAAAGAATTACAGTTTGTTGAGCTGAAGAACAAAGTCACAACCAAAACCAAGACGGAATTAGACAAGCAGCAAAGAGATTATTTTCTTCAACAGCAATTGAAGAGCATAAAAGAGGAGCTTGGTGGAGATTCAAATGATAGAGAAATTCAGGAGATGAAGAAAAAGGCCGAACAAAAAAAATGGTCGGCTGCTGCAAAAGAACTCTTTCAAAAAGAAGTAGAGAAGTTAGAAAGAATGCATCCTAGTACTCCTGATTATTCCACGGTTTATAACCATGTGGACTTGATGCTTGATTTACCATGGGAAGAATATACTTCTGATAATTATGATCTCAAGAAGGCCAAAAAGGTTCTTGATAAAGACCATTTTGGTATGCATAAAATCAAAGAAAGAATTCTTGAATACCTCGCCGTGCTCAAATTAAAGGGGGATATGAAGAGTCCAATTTTATGTTTTGTTGGTCCTCCTGGAATTGGTAAAACATCATTGGGTAAAAGTATTGCAAGTGCGCTTGGAAGAAAATATGTTCGATTTAGTTTGGGTGGTCTACACGATGAAAGTGAAATAAGAGGACACCGCAAAACCTATATTGGTGCAATGCCTGGTAGGATTCTTCAATCTCTTCGAAAAGTGAAGTCTTCTAATCCTGTCATCATTCTGGATGAGATTGATAAAGTGGGAAAAGATTTTAGAGGTGATCCATCATCTGCATTATTGGAAGTGCTAGATCCTGAGCAGAACCATACCTTCTATGATAATTATTTAGAATTAGAATATGACCTGAGCAAAGTTTTATTCATTGCTACAGCCAACGATTTGCAGAGTATTCAACCAGCACTGAGAGATCGTTTAGAAATAATTGACCTGACTGGTTATGCAGTGGAAGAGAAAGAGAAAATAGCTCAAACGCATCTCTTACCAAAGCAAAGAGAGTTACATGGCTTGAAAGATCATGATGTTAAGGTTAGCCAGCCTGTGATGACTTACCTTATCGAAAACTATACCCGTGAAAGTGGAGTGCGTGAATTGGATAGGCAATTGGCAAGTATCATGAGAAGTTTAGCAAAGGATTTGGCTATCAATGGAAAATTGAAAGCAGTTTTAACCCAGCAAGATGTTACCAGGATATTGGGTAAGCCTAGGTATAGTAATGAGTTGTATAAAACTGCTAATATGCCGGGTGTTGCAGTTGGATTGGCCTGGACCTATGTTGGAGGAGATATTTTGTTTATTGAGGTCAGCAGCAGTGAGGGAAAAGGAGAGTTACAGCTTACCGGTAACCTTGGTCAGGTGATGAAGGAAAGTGCCAGTACGGCAATCACCTATTTAAAGGCCAATGCCAAGAAGAATGGAATAGACCCTGGTCTGTTTGGCAAAAAAAATATACACATACACGTTCCTGAGGGAGCAGTCCCTAAAGATGGTCCTAGTGCCGGTATTACCATGATGACCGCTCTTGCATCTGCTTTAACAGGTAGAAAAGTGAAATCGTTTTTGGCTATGACAGGGGAGATTACCTTGAGAGGGCAGGTTTTACCTGTAGGTGGGATTAAAGAAAAGGTATTGGCAGCAAAGAGAGCAGGATTGAAAGAGATTGTTTTGTGTAACCAAAATGAAAAAGACGTGCTGGAAATCAACCCTGAATTCATCAAAGGCATGAAGTTTCACTATGTGAAAACCATGCAGCAGGTCTTGGAAATAGCCTTGGCATAAACTTTTTTATACCTTTTGAACCAAATTGAATAATCCTTGTTTTATTCTGCAAAGAGAATCGTTTCTCTTATGTTGGTTGTTTTAAGGGTTAAGGAATTTCCCCCATTTTTATGGGGGATTTTCATTTCTAGACGAGCTTGTTTACTTTTGGATATGACATTGAGGTCGATTTTAGCCTTTGTTCTGCTTTTCTCAACTAGCATTATACGGTCGCAAACCCTTGGGGGCAGTTCAGTCTACAGTTTCATGAAATTGCCTATGGGAGGCCAGCTTTCAGCTTTAGGCGGAAAGAATGTCTCTTTGTTTGCATCTGACCTTGGTCTTATTGCTGAAAATCCAGCCTTACTCAGGAAAAATCATCATGCTTTTGTCTCAACAACCTTCAATAATATTGCACCCTATACCAATGCATTACAGGGTATAGGCGCATATCATCATGAAAAATCAAATACCAGTTTTGCACTAGGGGTTGTTCATGTGCTATATGGACAAGAAATGCAGACCGATGCCTCAGGAAATAATTTGGGAAGCTTTAGCGCCTATGATCAAGTAATCAGTGCTTCTTTTGCTAAGTCGTATGGAAACAAATGGTGTTATGGTGCAAGTTTGAAATTAGCACATTCAAATTATGGGCTTTTTCGCAGCACAGGATTAGCAGCAGATGTTGGGCTGACCTATTTCGATGAGGGTAATAAATTACAAATCGGATTTGTTGCCAAGAATATGGGCGCCCAGTTGAAAACATACGGAGGTAATCCTGAGGATCTTCCTTTTGACTTGGTTATGGGAGTAACAAAGCAATTGGATAAAGCGCCATTAAGATTTTCTATTACAGCCCAACGGTTGCATCAATTTGATTTGTTATACAACGATACTTTATACAACAATGAGAACTTTGGTTCTTCCAATGATGTTGGATTGGCCAAGAAAATATTCAGTCACTTTGTACTTGGAACAGAGCTTTTGTTAGGAGATAAGCTTGTTGTTTTGGTGGGGTACAATGTATTGCGTAGAAATGAATTGAGCATAAAAAATATAGCCAGTGGTTTAACTGGATTTAGTTATGGGTTACAACTAAAATTAAACCGCTTAAATTTTTACTATGCAAGATCGCATTACCAAAGCACGCTTGTACAAAATCAACTTACCCTCTCTATTCGTCTAATAGCAAATCAGAAATAGCTGAGGTTGGTTTTTGGAGAAATAGATAACAACGTTTCGTACATCAACTTAATGGTATTTTCTACATCATCTTTGTGTAACATTTCTACTGTTGTATGCATGTATCTTAAGGGGATAGAAATCAATACAGAAGGGCAACCATCATTCGCGTAAGCAAAGGAGTCGGTATCGGTGCCGGTGCTTCTGCTCACTGTTCGCATTTGTACTGGAATTTTTTTCTTGTTGGCTACATCCTCAACAACAGATAATAATTTGTTATGAACTGCCGGACCAAAAGCTAGTGAGGGTCCCTTCCCACATGCTACATCACCTTCAATAATTTTATTGACCATTGGTGTTGTTGTATCATGTGTTACGTCTGTAATAATGGCTACATCTGGCTTGATTCTGCGTGCTATCATTTCAGCACCTCTTAGTCCAATTTCTTCTTGAACAGCATTTACCACATACAAGCCATAGGGTAGTTTTTTCTTGTTGGCTTTTAATAACCTTGCTACTTCTGCAATCATAAAGCCTCCAATCCTGTTGTCAAATGCTCTTCCTATCAAATAATCATAAGCCAATTCATCATAGCCTTCTTCATATGTAGCCACAGCTCCTATGTGAATGCCTAATGACTCAACTTGTTTTCTATTCTTCGCACCGCAATCGAGAAATAAATTATCAACTGCTGGTTGGGGATCCTTTCTTTCTCCGCCACCAATTCTGGTATGGATAGCAGGCCATCCAAATACTGCTTTTACTGGACCTTTTTTGCCATGGATAAAGACTCTTTTACCTGGAGCGATTTGATGATCAACACCACCATTTCTTTTTAAATAGATGAGTCCACTTTCGGATATATAATTAACGAACCAACTGATTTCATCAGCATGGGCTTCAATTACAACTTTAAATTTTTCCTGTGGGTTGATGATACCTACGGCAGTTCCGTATGGATCTGTCATGATCTCATCTACAAACGGTTTAATATAGTTCAACCACACTTTTTGTCCTCCTGATTCAAAACCAGTAGGTGAGGGAGTATTGATATAATTTCTAAGAAAACTGTAAGAGTTGTCAGCAAGCATTCGCTTTGCACTTGTTCTAACTGCTTTTGCCATTTTTTTGTATTTATTTCTTTACAATCTGTAAATGATGATTGGTGCTGTTTTTACAGTGTCGCTGATATTACCAGCTTCGTCTTTTATCCAGAAACTGAAAACAGCTGTGTCGTTTCTTGCACATCTTGGTTGAAGTTCAATCGCATAAGAAAAACTCACCAATACTTCACCGTCGAAGTTTTTGACTCTAGGAGTTTCTGGTGGGATTCTATATAATGTTGAATCAGAAAAATCGCTTAAGGCACACTTTGTGGTTGATTTCATGATCCAAAGTGTATCGCTAAAATCACCTTCTTTATCTGTTAGGCGCATCGTCACTTGTAAGTCACTCCCAACTGGAACCTGGGTTCCGCTTATGCTTTTGATTTTTAATTGAGGTTTTGACTGAAAGGTTTCCTTTCCGCAAGCGATCAATAATATCATGAATAGGAAACTTAAATAATACTTTGTCATGTACCTTTGTTGTCTCTTCAAATTTAGCAGTTAATCATTGAATAACCTATTCAGTCCATATCATTTTAAAGAAGATTTAACCCTTGGTAAAGGGAGGTCCTTTACAGAAAAAGCTATGGATATTTTTCATGTACAGGCTAACTATAACCCTCTCTACCAGCGGTATTTAAAGCATTTGTCAGTCGACCCCCAAAACATAACCCAATTAGCAGAAATCCCATTTCTGCCTATTTCTTTTTTTAAATCTCACGTCATCAAAACAGGTGATTTTGAACCAGAGGTTTATTTTGAAAGTAGTGGTACCACTGGGGTAGAGCCAAGCAGACATGGTATTCTGAGCCAATCTGCTTATTTGCAGAACGCAAAGTCAAACTTCAATGAGTTTTACGGGGATGTAGAAAATTATTGTGTTTTGGCACTATTGCCATCTTATTTAGAGAGAGGAAACTCCTCTTTGGTTGCTATGGCAGATTATTTCATTAAGCTAAGTGGTCATGGTTTGTCGGGTTTCTTTTTAAACGATTTAGATCGACTTCATGCCGCACTAGTTGAATTAGAAAGTGCTGAACAGCCCACTATTTTACTTGGCGTTACCTATGCATTAATGGATTTTGCTGAAAAGTTTCCCATCAAGTTGAAGCATACAATAGTCATGGAGACGGGAGGAATGAAAGGGAGAAGAGAGGAGATTACGCGAGGACAGTTGCATAGTTTTTTGTGCGAAAGACTTGGAGTAGAACAAATACATGCAGAATACGGGATGACTGAATTGCAATCTCAGGCTTATTCAAAAGGAGGAGGGTGGTTTAGTCCTTCCACTACCATGAAAGTGATGTTGCGTTCTCCTGATGATCCATTTGAAATTTGGGAGGCAGGCCAGTATGCTATGCGCAGTGGTGCAGTCAATATCATCGATTTGGCTAATTCCGATACCATCTCTTTTATCGCTACTGATGATCTAGCACGTTTCAGAAGCGATGGTTCTTTTGAAATAACAGGGCGAATGGACAACTGTGATATTCGAGGGTGCAGTCAGCTAGCGCTCTAGTTCTTCAATTGGAGTGAAGAAAAGAACTTAATTTTGCATCAATTCTATACTATGGGAGTACTAAAACAAATTGCAACCTATCTCTACCTCAGGAAAAAAGATGCGGATACACCCAACTCAAAATGGGTACAATATATGCATGGCATCAACAGGATTTCCTTGTTGCTTTTTTTGTTTGCTATCGTTGTTATGATTGTGAAGGCTTTTTTAAGGAAATAAGTTAAGCAATCAACATTTGGTGAATAATTCCAGCAGCTTTTTCAGATGCTTTTCCACCTGCACTCAGTAGCTGATACAACTTATCTGTATCTGCTTTGTATTTGTTTTTTCTATCCTCATTATAAAGCAATTCTTTTAACTCTTGCTTGATATTTTCAGCAGTGAGTTCATGTTGAATTAGCTCCTTTACAATTGGTTGATCCATAATTAAATTAACCAGTGAAATGTATTTTACTTTAATGAGTTTTTTTGCAATGGCATATGAAATAGGAGAGCCCTTGTAGCAAACGATTTCAGGTACACGGAAAAGTGCTGTTTCTAAAGTGGCTGTTCCAGAAGTGACCAAAGCAGCATCAGCAATAGAGAGTAGATCGTATGTTTTATTCTTGATTAATTTAACATTGGTGTATTTGTTGGTATATGCTGTAATGAAATCATCACTGATGCCAGGCGCTTGGGCAACCACAAATAAGGCTTCAGGAAAATCATTTGAACTTTCCAACATGATGGGTAGTTTCTTGGCTATCTCTTGTTTTCTAGATCCAGGTAAAAGGGCTATGATTTTTTTTCCAGTTGGAATTCCCAATGATTGTGTTACTTGTTCTTTATTGAGGGATAGTTTATACTGATCTATAATTTCAATCAATGGATGACCTACATAATCAACTGGATATTTCCACTTTTCATAGAATGTTTTTTCGAAAGGCAGGATCACCATCATTTTATCCACTACTTTTTTAATTGTGTGAATTCTCTTTTCCTTCCATGCCCAAATCTGAGGAGAGATGTAGTAGACAGTTTTATATCCTTTCGACTTAACAAATTTTGCTATTGGTAAATTGAAACCTGGATAGTCAATGAAAACAACAACATCTGGATTGAAAGTGCAGATGTCATTTTTGCAGAATTTCATGTTCGACAATATCGTGGATATGTTACTTACAACTTCTGTAAACCCCATGAAAGCTAAGTCCCTGTAGTGTTTAATTATTGTTGCACCAGCTTCTTCCATTTTATCACCACCCCATGCTCTGATTGTTGCTTCTGGATCATTTTTTAAAATAGCATTGATAAGTCTGCTCCCATGGAGGTCTCCTGATGCTTCACCGGCTATGATGTAATACTTCATGGGTTGGGATTATCCAAATATTTTGAATAAAAATGCTGCAGCTGCATAGGCGACGGAAATAGTAAAAATTCCCTTAGCCGTTTTGTCTTTTTGTCCGTTTATGAAAATTGTAAACAAAACAATGTTCAAGAGTAGGCAAGGAATACTTAAGGCCGATACAAGTTGTTTATTGCTTTGCAAAGCATGTAGGAAGCTTTTAAAAGGGAATAAACTGAACTTCCAAAAGTAGTACCCAAAAAAACTCAAGACTGGTATAATGAGCCCTATAGCAAGTCCAAAATAGAAGTTGTCCTTTTTGAATATTACCATGTGTAGTCCTTTTCAATTTTCTTTTTCAAGGCATAATTGGTGAGGTCGTATTGCACTGGCACAACACTCACATAATTATGTTGTAATGCCCATACATCGGTGTCTTTGCTTTTCTCAAGGTTGCGAAATTCTCCTGTCAGCCAAAAATATTTTTTGCCTGAAGGATCTTTCCTCTCTTCAAAATCTTCCTCATATTTTGCATAGGCTTGTTTACAAACCTTCACGCCCTTTATGAGTTTTACATCTCCTTTGGGGATGTTTACATTTAAACACATGTGCTTATCAGCCTTTTTGGATAGCATCTTTTCAACAATCAATCTTGCGTATTTTTTTGCTCCTTCAAAATTAGCTTCAAGGCTATAATCCATTAATGAAAAACCCACTGAAGGGATATTTTCAATTGAAGCTTCA
Organism: Bacteroidota bacterium; assembly: GCA_041156925.1. GTDB lineage: Bacteria > Bacteroidota > Bacteroidia > Chitinophagales > Chitinophagaceae > Pollutibacter. The sequence continues at coordinate 9,674 of JBEBDP010000124.1, forward strand.
ATTGCGGCACTCATTGTTCCAGAGTAGATAACATTGATAGAATGGTTAGCACCATGATTGATACCACTTAAACAGATATCCGGTTTTCTGTGAAGAACCTTGTCAACTGCAAGTTTTACACAATCCACAGGTGTCCCGCTACAGGTCCATGCCTCAACGCCATCCATTAAATGGGTTTTATGCAAACGGAGGGGATAGCCAATGGTAATGGCATGACCCATTCCAGATTGAGGTTTGTCCGGGGCAACCACAATAACCCTGCCGAGATCTTTGACGGCTTCTACCAAATGCCTGATCCCTGGAGCAGCTATGCTATCATCATTTGTTATGAGAATAATGGGCTGTTCTTTTTTATTTTTTGCCATAAGATTCATCTAAATAAGAAGAACCTAAAAGTACCACTTATTTCAGTTTAAGGTTCTTTTGGTCTGACCCGTAGAAAAAAATTTAGCAAAAAATACTTTGAAAACTAAAATATTTAGTATATTGCCCCAAAATCATTAGTATGTCACAGTCCTATGCAGGTAAAAACCTTAAACATTTGCGCAAGCTAAAAGGCATGACGCAAGAGGAATTTGCACAAAA
>JBEBDP010000125.1:0-3892 GCA_041156925.1 Bacteroidota bacterium
GATAAAAAAATTGTTTGGGTGGTTGGACGACGAATTGACGAACGATTCAAAATTGAAGAAAATACAACAGATCGATTGTTGGTGACTATTTCACAACAGTCGTAATGAAGTTATCAATCAGATCGATATTGGCATAAAGTTTCGCAGCCAGATAGGTAAACAATACACCATAAATACTTCCCCAAAAATGTGCATTGTGTCCAATGTTTCCACCACCTTTTTTAGCAAGAGAAGCGGATAGTATTAAAAAGGCTATACCAAACACCCATCCTGGAATCTTGAATGGAATAAAAAAGAACATAATGGGCATAGTTGGTTGAATGGTGATGGCAGCAAAAACAACTGCAGACACAGCGCCAGAGGCACCTAAGGATCGATGACCAATATTGTTTTTATGTTTGATGTAATCTGGGATAACCGCGAAAACAATTCCGGTAATATAGAGTACAGCCAACATTGCTCTTGAAGCTTCACCAAAGATGAACACAAATAAATAATCTTCTAATGCTGCACCAAATGAATAAAAGGAAACCATATTGAAAATCAAATGCAGTGTATCAGCGTGCAAGGCACCATGTGTGATGAACCTGTACCATTGTCCCTGTCTTTTGATTTGGTAAGGCCAAAACAGCAAATCTTCTTTTACTTGTGGTTTACTAAATGCGATCCATGAAATAATAGCTGTCAGCAGTATAATTAGTCCTGTTATGGTCATTTAAATATGTTTAACGGTGATGGTATTTTTCATTTTTAATGATCGTGTAGGCTCTATATACCTGTTCTGCTAGAATCAATCTTACTAATTGATGTGGGAAGGTAAGTTTAGAAAGCGACCAAATATGATCTGCTCTTTTTAAGACAACCTCATCAATACCAAAGGCTCCTCCAATGAGGAAAACGAGCTTCTTGGATCCCATGTTTCCCTTTTTAATTAAGAACGAGGATAGTTCAATCGAGTCCATTTCCTTTCCATGTTCATCGAGGGCAATGAGTACTGTATCTTTTTCAAGCCACTCCAGGATCATTTTGCCTTCCATTTTCTTCAAGTCCAATTCGCCCATCATGGCTGCGTTTTTTGGGACTGGTATGATTTCCCAGGAAACAGGACAATATTTCTTAAGCCTTGAAGTGTAGTCTTCAATAGCGTCTTTAATCGACTTGTCATGAGGCTTTCCTATGCTCCAGAATTCAATCTTCATGTTCACTACAAAGAAAACAAACAATTTTTGTAATTTGTCTAAATAAACAACCAATGATGAAAAAGATCATTTTATTCTTCCTTACTGTTTTTTCAATTGTGGTATCAAGTGCACAGATCAAAAAGGCGCCTGAGAAATTAGATGGAGCTGGTCCTTGGACTCAGTTGATACTGCGTGGAGCAACACTTGTTAATGGTACTGGTGCGCCACCTGTTGGTCCAGTCGATATTGTCATCGAACAAAACCGAATTGTAGCTATTCGCAACGTTGGCTATCCTGGTTTAGCCATTAAAGAGTCATCGCGACCAAAACTCAAAGAGGGAGGAAAAGAAATTGACTGTGAAGGCATGTATGTGATGCCTGGTTTCATCGACATGCACGGGCATATTGGTGGTACCTCTCAAGGCACACCTGCTGAATATGTCTTTAAACTTTGGATGGCACATGGTATAACCACCATTCGTGATCCATCTTGTGGTAATGGGTTGGATTGGGTACTCGACCAAAAGCAAAAAAGTCTTGCTAATAAAATTACAGCTCCAAGAATCTATGCCTATACTGCATTTGGACAGGGAGCAAAAGGTGGTGTAAATAATCCACAACAAGCAATAGAGTGGGTGAGGGAAAATGCCAACAAAGGTGCGGATGGAATTAAGTTTTTTGGTGCAGCACCAGCAATCATGGATGCAGCTTTGAGGGAAAACAAAAAACTCGGACTTCGCTCTTGTATGCACCATGCTCAAATGGATGTAGCAAGATGGAATGTAATGCATTCAGCAGAAGCAGGCTTAACATCAATGGAACATTGGTATGGATTGCCTGAAGCTTTGCTGGAGAAATCAACCATCCAAGATTATCCTTTGGGTTATAATTACTCCAATGAACAACATCGTTTTGAAGAAGCTGGGAAACTTTGGAAACAAGCAGCCAAGCAAGGTTCTGAAAAATGGAACGCTGTGATGGGTAAATTATTAGAACTTGATTTTACGCTAGATCCAACCTTTAATATTTACGAAGCTAATCGTGATTTGCATAAAACAAGAAGATTAGAATGGCATGATGAGTATACCTTGCCTTCACTTTGGAAGTTTTACGAAGCCAATCGTGAATCTCATGGCTCGTATTGGTTCAATTGGGGAACAGAGCAAGAAGTGCAGTGGAAGGAGAATTACAGAATATGGATGAGCTTCATCAATGAATACAAAAATAAAGGAGGCAGGGTTACCACTGGATCTGATAATGGATTTATCTACCAAACCTATGGATTTGGATATATAAGAGAACTGGAACTTTTGAGAGAGGCTGGATTTCATCCATTGGAAGTCATTCGTTCTGCAACCCTCAACGGTGCTCAGGCCTTGGGTGTAGAAAAAGATCTTGGTTCAGTTGAAGTTGGAAAACTAGCAGATTTGGTTGTGATAGATGCAAACCCGTTAGAGAATTTGCAATACCTCTATGGTACTGGTGCAGTTTATTTGAATGATAAAAATGAATTGACCAGAAAGGGTGGAGTGAAATATACAATTAAAGATGGTATTGTTTATGATGCCAAAAAATTATTAGCAGATGTGAAGGCGATGGTTGATGCATCAAAAAAAGAAACTGGTATGACCATTAAACAACCTGGAATAAAATAAGAACATGAGAAAAATAATTAGTCTATTCGTTTTAGCACTTCCTGTATTTCTTTTTGCACAATCCTTACCAACCATTGAAGAAAAGACCAAGGGGTTGAAAAAAGTAGAAGGGTTTATGCCTTATTATCTGGATACACAGAATGGGAAGTTGTTGTTGGAGGTAGATAAACTAGATACTGAAATTCTTTATGTAATGTCTTTGCCTGCAGGATTGGGTTCAAATGATATTGGATTGGATAGAGGTTTATTGGGTGGTGGCAGAATTGTCAAATTTTCCAAAATAGGGAAGAAGGTGATGTTGACCGAGCCCAACTATGCATACAGAGCAGTTTCTCCATCTGAGAGAGAAAGAATAGCGGTTGAACAGTCTTTTGCGCAATCAACTATATGGGGTTTTACTGCAGAGGCAGAATCTGGCAATTCAGTTTTAGTAGATGCCACTGAGTTCCTTACCAGAGACGCCATGCAAGCAGCAAACAGAATCAGAAGAATGCAGCAAGGAGTATATATCATTGATAAATCTAGGTCAGCTTTATACTTGCCTACTTGTAAGAATTTTCCACTAAATACTGAACTTGAAGCAAGCATAACCTTTGTCAACGCCGATGGATCTGCAGGTAGTTATGTGCAGGCAGTCGCTCCTTCTACTGAAGCAATCACCCTGCGCATGCACCATTCTTTTGTGCAGTTGCCTGATAACAATTACAAGCCGCGAAAATTCGATCCAAGATCTAGCTTTAACAATACCTCTTATTACAACTACAGTTCTTCAGTCTCCTTACCTATTGAAGAATATGTGATCAACAGACATCGTCTCGAGAAAAAAGATCCTTCAGCTGCGATGAGTGAGCCAGTAAAACCAATCGTTTATTATCTAGATAACGGAACACCTGAACCCATTCGATCAGCCTTGTTGAAAGGTGCATCTTGGTGGAATCAAGCATATGAAGCTGCTGGGTACAAAGACGCTTTCATTGTTAAAGTACTTCCAGATTCTTGTGATCCAATGGATATTCGTTACAATATGATTAATTGGGTACATCGCTCAACAAGAGG
>JBEBDP010000126.1:0-6656 GCA_041156925.1 Bacteroidota bacterium
GCAATTACTTTTGTAACTTTTTTATTGTAACGCTCAACCTTCTCAGTGTTTGAGCAAATTCCTTCACAAAAATCTTCTTCTTGTCCCACGCAATCAACTGTCTCCAATTGCAGGAAGCACATTTTAGGACAAAGTTTATGTTCTCTTGCCAATTTATTGAGCAACCTCATACCGTCTAGCTGATAGGGGAAGCTGGTATGCAATACCAGATGTTTTTTCTTTTTTACTATGCCTAGTCTTAATACTCCGCGTTGATCAACATAACTACATATCCCAAATCTGTTTTCAAACTTCTTTTGAGAGCGATTAAACAGCGGCCAAATTCTTTTGATTTCAATACTCTCCATCACACTCATCATCAATTCATTTCCACTCTCTTTGAAACTGATCTTGTGGACCATTCTCATGAGGTCTTGTTTTCGCTTACTAACATCATTATTGGAAAAATGGCTTATCACTCTTTTCCTTAATCGCTTTGCCTTTCCAACATAAATAATTTTACCCTTTGCATCATGGAAGTAATAGATGCCGGGTCTGTCGGGCATTTGTTCTAAATCTCCGCTGGATAAATGTATAGGCAGGTATTCATCACCACTGCCTTTCTTCAACATCGATTTGATGAGTAAGCCACGGTCGGCTTCGAAAATGCGGTGAAAAAGTTCAGTGGTAGCAGCTGCATCTCCCATTGCACGGTGTCTGTTCTTTACATGGATATCGAGTGAACGACAAAGATTTCCAAGGCTGTAACTTGGAAGGTCTTCAAAAACTTTTCTGCTTAATCTTACCGTACACAGTTTACGTGCATTGAACCTGTAACCTTGTTGATTCAGTTGATGTGCAATAAAGGAATAATCAAAGTTTACATTGTGTGCTACAAAAATTTTATCCTGAAGCAGTTCATGTACTTCTTTTGCAATTTCACTGAAGGTTGGCGCTTTGCTCACCATTTCATCATTGATGCCTGTCAGCTTTTCAATAAACAATGGAATAGGTTGGAGCGGATTCACCAAGGTGGTGTAACTATCAAGGATGGATTTTCCATCACTGATAAGGATTGCAATTTCAGTTATGCTGCCTGAACCTGCGTTGCCACCTGTTGTCTCAATATCTACAATCGCGTACATGCTTTGGGAAAGTTTCCAAAGCTAACAACTTAAATTGAAGCATTAGAAAAATCATCCAAGATGGAGGTTGAAATGTTTTTCCATTTCAAGTTCTAATCCTCTTTTGTTTAATTTTTTGGAAGCTTTGTTTTCAATCCATGCAGAATGATTGTTTTTCCTCTTGTTTAAAAGATTTTGCAATTCGAACCTGGTTTCACCAGAGCCAAGAATCAAGACCGCATTGGCCTCTTTAATTTCATTGGCAACCTTGGTTACATATTCTGTGATATAATTGTTGGTTCTTTCTTGTGTATGTTTTTGCCTTGAGATTGTAGTCCTAAATAAACCTGTTTTGTTGGTTTGCTCTCCTTCAAACCGTTCGGGTCTGGACACATTAGACTCAATCTCCATGAAGGTTGGTTCAGTATCTATCCCAGTTTTTAAAATCATCGCCTTTCGCTTATCAATCCATACTGCATACCTTTGGTTGTTCATACTTGGTTTATTAAATTGTTAATAATCAATGTTTTAAGTCTAATGCAATTTCTAAAAGCCTTTTCTAAATAAGAATGATTAGGCTCATTAGAGATCCTTTTGTTGATCATTTTTTTGATTTTTTAAAAAAGAATTTTAACATTAATTTTACAATAGGTCCATGACGTGGCTGCCCGAGCTGCGTAAATCGGATAACCAAACCTAGAGACACCACTTAACTCTTTGGCCATGAAAAAAAACAACCCTAAACCCTTCAACATTCCTTTAAATGTTAAGGTTGTACTTATTGTGCTTGCACTCTATGGGGCAATTGCATTGGTTACCTATCTTGTTTGGTAATACACCTATCGTTCAGGCCCAGTTCCTTATTTTTCTTGCTACCTTTGTGAGCCAAAACTGGCAGTAGCGATGGAAATTTCCAAGAATTTTGATTTTAAGGCAGCTGAAAACAAGTGGTACACCCATTGGTTAGACCAAAAATATTTTGAAAGTACTCCCGATGAAAGGGAACCTTATACTGTAGTTATTCCTCCGCCAAACGTGACGGGTATTTTGCACATGGGGCATTGTCTAAACAATACCATTCAAGATATATTGGTAAGAAGGGCAAGAATGATGGGTAAAAATGCATGTTGGGTACCTGGTACAGATCATGCATCTATTGCTACTGAAGCGAAGGTGGTCCAAATGTTGCGTGAGAGAGGAATTCAAAAAGCCAGTTTGAGTCGCGATGAATTTCTAGGCTATGCCTGGGAGTGGAAAGAGAAATATGGGGGAATCATTTTACAGCAGCTAAAAAAATTAGGTTGCTCGCTCGACTGGAACCGAACCAGCTTTACGATGGATCCGGATTATTACAATTCTGTGATTCATGTTTTCAACGACCTCTATGCCAAGGGATATATATATCGAGGCAAAAGAATGATCAATTGGGATCCAAGAGCAAAGACTGCATTGAGTGATGAAGAAGTAATCTTCAAAGAAGTTCAGGGCAAATTATATTTCTTAAAATATCAGTTGGTAGATGCTGATGGCAATAAATTACCGTTAGCAGAAGCTGGAATCACGATAGCAACTGTTCGTCCAGAAACAATATTAGGTGATGCTGCTATAGCAGTCAATCCGAATGACGAACGTTTCAAACATTTGATTGGTACTTACGCAGTTGTTCCGTTGATTGATAGAAAAATTCCAATCATTGGAGATGATTATGTGGCAACCGACTTCGGATCTGGTGCATTAAAAATTACACCAGCACACGACATGAATGATAACCAGATTGGTATCAAGCATGGCTTAGCAGTCTATGATATTTTAAATGAAGATGGAACATTGAGCAATGAGGCTCAGCTCCTCATTGGTAAGGATAGGTTTGAAGCAAGAAAAGAAATTGTGGTAATGTTGGAACAAGCCGGTCATGTTGTAAAAATTGAGGACTATGTTCATCAGGTTGGTTTTTCAGAAAGAACCGATGTAGTAGTAGAGCCACGATTGTCTTTACAGTGGTGGGTTGACATGAAAAAAATTGCTGGTCCTGCTTTGTCTGCTGTCCAAGATGGTGAAATCAATTTCCATCCTGCAAAATTCAAAAACCTCTATCGCCATTGGATGGAGAACATCAAGGATTGGTGTATCTCACGTCAGTTGTGGTGGGGGCATCAAATACCGGCTTGGTATGATGCAGAAGGAAGATTTGTCGTTGCTATGAATGAACAAGATGCAAAAGAAAAATTTTCTAAAGCATACAACATCGACAATCCTCAATTGAAGCAGGACGAAGATTGTCTTGATACTTGGTTCTCTTCATGGTTGTGGCCATTCGAAGTATTTAAAGGGATTTCAAATCCTGGAAATAAAGATGTTGCTTATTACTATCCAACACAATCATTGGTTACCGCACCAGAAATTATTTTCTTTTGGGTAGCTAGAATGATCATGGCTGGATACGAGTACATGGGCAAGAAACCTTTCTCTGATGTTTACTTTACAGGAATTGTGAGAGATACACAGGGAAGAAAGATGAGTAAGCAATTGGGCAACTCTCCCGATTTGTTGGAGATGATTGATGAGATTGGTGCAGATGCAGTGAGGTTTGGTATTCTTATTGCTTCGCCTGCAGGAAATGATTTGTTGTGGGATAAAGCATCTAATGAGCAGGGAAGAAATTTCATCAATAAATTATGGAATGCTTTAAAGCTTATAGAGATTTGGAAAGAAAAAGCTAAGTCTAATCTTTCTGCTGAGGAAGTTAGTCTCGCTTCTGATTGGCCACACCAATGGTTTGATGCAAGGCTGCGTGCTGCATCGGCAGAGATTGATCAGTTGATGGCTCAATACAAACTCAGTGAAGCACTCAAGACTTTGTATTCCTTGATCTGGGATGATTTTTGTAGCTGGTACCTTGAATGGGTGAAACCAGGTTTCGAAAAACCAATGGATCAAGCCCATTTAGATAAGGTGATCAATAATTTCGAAATGTTGTTAGAAAGGTTACATCCTTTCATGCCATTTGTCACAGAAGAAATTTATCACCTGTTGCGTGAACAACAAAATGTTGATTTGTGCGTAAGACAATTGGATCAAACACTTCAGCCTACTTCTTCTGATGCTCAAACATTAAAAGAAGGAGAAGTATTGAAATCTGCCATCACTGCAATAAGAGACGCAAGAGTAAAAGCTCAAATTAAAAATAAAGATGCTGTAGAAATTTATTGTACAGCACAGGAGCAGGCTGAATGGGAAATCATTCGTCCGTTGTTGTCAAAACAAGTCAATGCCTCAGCATTCTCATTTACAACTGATACTATCGCTAATGCTATTCAATTGGTAGTGGGAAGTGCTAAATTGTACATCAAATCTGAACAAGCAATTGATACTTCAGCTCAACGCAAAACCATTGAAGACGAATTGGCTTATTACGAGGGTTTTCTCGCATCAGTGGAAAAGAAATTATCCAATGAAAAGTTTGTCCAAAATGCTAAAGCTGAAGTTGTTGAAATGGAGAAGAAAAAGCAGCACGATGCCCAGCAAAAAATAGCCATGCTGAAAGAAAGTCTGGCTAATTTAGGGTAGTGGTTCATGCCGGTTAATTTCTTAAATTGTAGGAAATTCAACCGCATGAAGTCGATTGCTTCTCTTTCTGTATTACTGCTAAGTGCTTTCCATTTGAACGCACAGGATCCATCTGTCATTATCAAAAAACTCGACGATGAAAAAGCCACCTATTATCAAATGGCAGAAACCATTTGGAAATGGGCGGAGCCGGGTTATTTAGAAAGCAAGACAACTAGTTTATTACAAGAAACATTAAAGAAGCAGGGCTTTACCATTGAAACAGGGATTGCTGATATCCCAACAGCATTTGTAGCCACCTATGGATCGGGTAAACCCGTGATAGGTATCTTGGCTGAAATGGATGCACTACCTGGATTATCACAGAAGCCTACGCCAGATAGAAATGCATTGGAAGAGAATGGGTATGGTCATGGTTGTGGTCATAATTTATTTGGAGCAGGCTCTCTTGCGGCTGCAGTAGCAGTGAAGCAGTGGATGGAGGCGAATAAAATAAAAGGAACAATTAAATTGTATGGAACACCTGCTGAAGAAGGTGCAGGTGGTGGTAAAACATATTTAGTACGTGGAGGTGTGTTCAACGATGTTGATGCAGTTTTACATTGGCATCCTGGAGATAATAATAGTGCTAGTCCCTCTTCAACATTAGCTTACAAAGTGGCTAATTTTAGGTTTAAGGGAATTGCAGCTCATGCTGCAGCTGCACCTGAAAAAGGACGATCTGCATTGGATGGAGTAGAAGCCATGAATTTTATGGTCAACATGATGCGTGAACACGTTTCACAGGAAACAAGGATTCATTATGTGATTAAGAGAGGGGGACTGACTTCTAATATTGTTCCTGATTTTGCAGAAGTAGAATTTACCATTCGTCACCCTTCAGTGGCTGGATTAAATGATATTTGGGATAGGTTAGTGAAAATTTCTGAAGCCGGCGCTATGGGAACGGGGACTACTGTTTCACATGAAGTGATGACAGGCTTGTATAATGTGTTACCCAACGAGACGCTTGCAAAAATGATGCAGAAGAATTTGGAGAAAGTAGGCGGTATTCAATATACCAGTGAAGAAGTAGCATTTGCTGAGCAAATCAGAAAGACAGTTGCATCTACTTCTCTTCCTGCCATATCAAGTGCTGCGGAAGTAAAGCCTTATGCATTGAATGGTCTAACCTCTGCATCTACTGATGTAGGGGATGTAAGTTGGGTGGTGCCGACTGCTGGGTTGTCGACTGCTACTTGGGTGCCTGGTATACCAGCACACAGCTGGCAGGCTGTTGCTTGTGATGGTATGTCCATTGGGTTCAAAGGCATGATGGTTGCTGCAAAAACTATTGCGCTGACTGCTGCAGATATTTTCTTGAAACCTCAAGTAATTGAACCTGCTACTGTAGAATTGCGAAAGGCAAGAGGAGGAGAAGGGTTTGTTTATAAATCGCTTGCAGGAGATCGCAAACCACCATTGGATTACAGAAAACAGTAATTGTTGTTATCGAATTTCCCAATCAATGATTTGATGTTCCAAAGATTGTTGGTAAGGGGTTGATACGCGGATATAATTATCTGTGTAGCCTTCCAACATTCCATTTTTTTCTTGTTGTTCAAAAAGCACTGCTCTTGTAGAACCCAATTGTTGGTTTCTAAAGTATTGCATTTTTTGATAAGAGAGATTCCTTAAAATTTTATTCCTTTCGTTTCTGATGTGAACAGGAACTACTTCTTTAATTTCTAATGCTTTTGTATTGGCTCGCTCAGAATAGGTAAATACGTGTAAATAAGAAACATCTAAGGCGTGAAGAAATTCAAATGTTTCTTGAAAATCCTCATCAGTCTCTGATGGAAAGCCTACAATAACATCAACACCAATGCCACAATCAGGCATAAGTTTTTTTATCATTTCAATTCGCTCTTGATACAATTCTCGCTTGTATCTTCTCCTCATTAAACCTAGAATTTTATTGCTACCACTTTGTAAAGGGATATGAAA